>NZ_CP146256.1:4200000-4500000 GCF_039134705.1 Kineothrix sp. IPX-CK
ATCCTTTTCCCGCATTTCAAATTCGGTTTTTGTCAGGTTGGAGTAAAAACGGTCGGCGGCCACAAGGGCAATAGCGGCGATATAACGGATCTCCTCCAGCTCTTCTTTCGTTTTTGCTCCGAACATGCTCTGAAAGGTTCCTTTCGGAGCGCCGATTTCGTCATCGATTTCCTTTAAAAGATTCACATAATCCAAACGGTTCATTTTCGTCCCTCACTTTCTTTGCATTTTCAGGCAAATACATCGGGCAGAGTCTCCGGTGCCTTATCAAAAACATCGGCTGCCCGCCCGTCCTCATACATTTGAAAGAATTCCAGTACCTCTCCCCCCATGCCCTGACAGAAGCAGATGCGCAGATTCGACCAATCATATGGCTGTTCCAATTTCTTACCTCCAAGTGCTTCCACCTGCGCAGCCGCCCTCTCCACATCGTCGGTAAGAAGGCTGTAGTGAGTGTATCCATATGCCTTTTCAGAATAATAACCTCCTGTAAAAAGTTCCAGCTCGCGCATGTCCGCAAGGCGCAGCGAACATCCCCACTCCCAATCCTCCTTCAAAACAGCGCCGAGGCCCTCGTAAAAGCGGATGCACTCTTTCATATCCGGCACGGTAAGCGCCACATGAACGAAATTTTTAATGTATTTTCCATCTGCCACGGGCTCTCGCAGCAGCCCGTTTTTCTCAATATACCAAAATTCTATCTCTTCTCCCGAAGGAGTTCGGACGAACGCCATCCGCAGTGAATTATAATTATAAGGCTCCGGGTTCTCCGGTCTGGATATGACTGCCCCATATGAGAGCGCTCTTTGAAACGTCGCATCCACATCGTAAGTGTTCAGGCAGATGTGGGTAATTCCTGAATAGTCGCCCTTGTCGGTACCGTCCGGAGAAATCTCCAAAATGACACCATCCGGCGTTATGACAATAGCGTTATAATTATCTCTGCGCTTCAGCGTAAGCCCTAATCCTTCACAATAAAATCTGACTGCTGCATCCACATCGGGTACCACCATACCGATGTGGCTGATTCCTTTTATAATATCCATTCCGTTCTCCTTTTTTATTATTATCAGCCCTTAACAGCACCCACCGTTGTATTCACGTAGTATTTCTGGCAGAACAGGAAGACGATGATAATCGGTATTACGGATACCACCGTGCCCGCCGCCACATTGCCGAACTTGTAAGTGAATTGTCCGCTCAAATATTTCAGTCCTGCCGCTACCGGATATTTATCCACATTCAACACGATTAACGGCCAAAGGAAGTTATTCCACTTGTTGATAAAGTCCATGATGACCACTGTAGCTACGGCCGGAATGATTTGCGGAAGCATGATTTTCCACCAGATAGTCAGTTCTCCGGCTCCGTCGATACGCGACGCTTCGATCAGATCGGTAGAGATACCTTCATATGCAGTTTTTAGGAAAATGATATTAAATACCGTTACCGAATTGGGAAGGATGACACCCCAGAAGTTATCGTTCAATCCCATTTTGGAAATGGTGATGTAGTTCACTACAAGTCCCGCTGCCGCAGGTATGATCATCGTAGCGATAAGCACTGTATTCATCGTCTTTCTGCCAAAAAAATCAAGCTTCGCAAGCGGATACGCGCATAAGGAGCCGAGAATAACGTCCAACACGATGCCGCCCACCGTGATAATCAAGGAATTAAACAACATCTTGCCGATGTTCAGCAGGGAGAAGACCTGTTCGTAATTGCCAAAGGAAGGAGCTTTCGGAAGCAGGTTCAAGGTATATATATTTTCCGACACCTTGACGGAAGCGCTTGCCAGCCATAGAAAAGGCCCTGCGCAGATAACTGCAATGGCTATCACCACAAGATAACGAAACGCTGCGACAGAAAATCCTTTTATCCTCTTCTTCCTTCTTATATTCATTGTGTTTATTGCACTGCGTGACATCTCATTCTCCTCCTCTGTTTTTAATGGCAAACTGGATACAACTGAATATACCGATGATAACGGCACTGACAAGTCCTATTGCAGCCGAATATCCGAAATCGTAATTAGTGAATGCCATTTTATAGGAATAGTAATTGATAACGTAAGTGGATTTGTTGGGACCTCCGTTCGTCATCGTAAAAACCACATCGAATACACCTACAGCCGCAATCGTAGAAATCAAAGAGCAGAAGCCTATCTGATTCTTCAAAAGAGGCAAGCGTATCTTCCAAAAGGTCTGCCATGCATTAGCACCATCGATTTTCGAAGCGTCCAGAATCTCCGTCGGGAAGGATTGCAAAGCCGACAAGTACATCATCATGTAATAGCCGATACCCTGCCAAATCGTCACTCCCATCAGTACAATGAGGGCAATCTTGGATTCAAACAAAAAAGAAATGGGCTTGTCGATGATATTCCAATTCATGAGCAGCGCATTGATAAGTCCATCATCCTCAAAAATAAACTTCCAGATAATCGACACCGCTACCATGGAAGTAACAACCGGCATGTAAATCAACACGCGAAGGGCCGCGTTTCCATGAAATTTCTGGTTCATCAAAAGTGCTAGCAAAATGGAAAGAAGCTGCAAAATCGGAACTACAACAACGAATAGGCAGGAATTCTTAAGAGCCAGCCAAAAATCCGGGTCTCTGACCAACCGTTCGAAATTGTAAAGGCCGATGAATTTCGTCGTACCGCCCACCGCGGAGTAATTGGTAAATGCCAGCGGTATACTGAAAACTATCGGATAAAATACAAATATACCGAGGATAATCAGCGCCGGTGCCATGAATAAATACGATATCATAGTGGTTTTAACTTTTTTTCGATGCGTTCTGTAAAAGCTGTTCATATTTTTTCTCCCTTAGGAAAGCTGCCGCAAAATCTGCGACATTTTGCGGCAGCGCTTTCTTCATTCTTATCGGTAAGCAGATATCCTCATCCGCTTATTGGTTCTCTGCGAGCAGCTGGTTCACGCTCTGCTCACACTGTGCCAAAGCATCCTCCGGCGTCATGTTGCTGGCAAACAGCATGTCCATCAGGTTATCGATTTCCAGCTTCACGGCATTATCATTGGGAATTCCCAGCGTCATATCCGTGCTTTTCTGCGCTGACAGGGAAGCGTAGTAGTTCGTTCTTCCTTCCACCGTGTCCATGTCGGACTTGAAGTAGTCATCGGCAGCCGCTGCTTTTGTCGTAGGGAATATAGAAGCCTCTTTTGCAAAAGCGAGCTGGTTCCCATCGTTGGAGAGATAATTAGCAAATTTGATTCCTTCTTCCTGGTGCTTGCTGTTAGCCGGAACTACCAGATTCATAACTGCTGCACCGGTATAGCCCCACGGTCCGTAAATGGATTCTGCAACGTCTGTTACCGCATATTTCTCGGGAGATTCCGTGCGGATTCTCGCGATAGTCTGGGGTCCTGAACACAGCATGCCGAGCTTGTCGTTGGCGTACTGCTGACGGTCGTTATCCCAATCATCCCATTTGTTCGGGGCGATGACACCTTCATTCACATATTCTACAAGGCGCGATAAAAGTTCTACCGCTTCAGGATTATTAAATGCAGCTTTTGTCTTATCTTCGGTCAGAATCGGAATGTCATAATAGCAAAGCATATGATACATGGAACTGGGTGTGATCAAGTATGCGCCTGTCTTGTCCTTGAAATCCTTCGCCGCTGCAAACGCCTCATCCCAAGTTGCCGGAATCTCGGTAATTCCTGCTTGTGCAAGAAGCTCCGTGTTGTACACCGTTACGTTGGGAGTAGCATACCAGGGAAACGCATATACGCCGTCGCCAAGCTTTGCTGAGTTATACATAGATTCTATATAGATAGACTTCTGCTCATCCGTGGCCGCAGCTTCCAGATCCAGCAGCGCTCCCTTGCCAGCAAGCGTTAATGCGAGCTGCGACCAGATATTGACTACGTCAGGAGGGTTGCTTCCCGCAGTCGCCGCTAAAAGTTTCTGCTCGATGGCATCATAAGGAAGATCCTGCCAATTTACTTTTACGTTCGGATTATCCGCTTCATATTTGTCGATAAGTCCCTGAATAAAATCCGTGTAGGTTGGCTGCAGAGCCAAAGTCCAAAATTCAACGGTTACCTGTTCATCCCCCTTTGCAGCTTCTTCGCTGCCCGAGCTGCTTCCACATGCTGTCAGCATGGATGCACTCATTGCCACTGCCAAAAGCAGGGCACATAACTTTTTCATCACTTTCATGGTATACCTCCATCTTTCTTTTGCTTGTTTGTATTCCATAGACTGGAATATGTAAAGGTTTTCTGTAAACCTTTTCTGAAAACGTTTACATTTTGTATTTTTAATATACTATCTGAATTTTCGGATGTCAATCTTATTTTCCCGCTTTTGTTATTTTTCATTGTAATTTGTCTAGATAACACAATTTCATAAGAGAAATTTTGTGCATTATTTATGTAATTATGGGCGATGGGGTAAGTTGCGATCCTATACAAATGACGTGAAAAGAAGAGGAGTTTATCGGTTGAAAACTACTTTTCCCTATGTTAAACTATGGTAAGCGAGGAGGACTATATGGATAAAAATATTACGATCATACAAATTGCAAAAGAGAGCGGGGTTTCCATCGCTACTGTCTCTCGCGTCTTAAACGGCACGGTTCCCGTATCGCCAAAGACGAAGGAACGGGTTCAGAATGTCATCAACAAATATCATTATACCCCCAATCCGCTTGCACAAGGACTTATCCTTAAGCAGACAAAAACACTTGGTGTCATCGTTCCCGACATTACCAATCCCTACTTCTCCACGCTGTTTTCTGAGATCGAGTGGTCTGCCCATCAGTCAGGCTATTCAGTAATTTTATGCAATACAGCATTTTCTGCGGTTTCCTACGCCTCAGGTGAACGAGAAAAAGAAGAAACCTATTTTCAGATGATTTTAGATAAAAAAGTGGATGGAGTCATCATTGCGGGGGGGCAAATCGACTTATGTGAAATCAGTGACAGCTATATAGAAGCTCTGAAACGGCTTGCTTCCACTGTGCCCGCCGTTGTGATCGGAAGAAAACTCCCTGATATTCCCTGCACTTTCGTGAATAAGGAAAACGACAACGGCATCATCATGGCCATTCGCTATCTGGCTTCATTAGGCCATAAAAGAATTGGCTTCGTGGGCGGCGAACGAGGAGTTTACATCACGGAATCCCGTTTAAGTGCCTATCACCGCACGCTTTTAGAATTGGGGCTGGAGGATGAGCCGGAGTTCGTTGCTACCTCCGACTATTATATGGCCGACGGATACAACGCCGCCTTACATATTCTTGACTGTGGAGCTCCTGTTACCGCTCTGCTCGCAATGAACGATAACGTATCCCTGGGTGCGCTTCGCGCCATATCGGACAGACAGCTCTCCGTCCCCGGAGATATTGCCTTGATAAGCTGCGACCGCTTTTATGACGGAGATTACTTAACTCCTCGGCTCACCAGCCTGGACCGCCACAACGATATGCTGGGACGCTATGTCATCAAATTGTTGCTCGATGAGATACAGGGCCTGCCCGCTCAGGACGCGATAGATTTCCTGCCGGAGCTTGTGATCCGGGAAAGCAGCGGACCCGCACGTGTTTGAAAAGCTGCATTTTTGTTCTAATCAGAACCACGCCTAAAAGACGTGGTTTGCTCTGAGGCTATAAGCCTCTGTTACCGGCCAGCGCCTAAAGACGCTGGCTTTCACTTTGTTCAAGCCACTACGCCATTGACTCGTCGCAGCCGCTGAAGCAGCGCTTGTATTACTCGGCTACCCCTTAAAGGGGTCCTCATACTCCTTCACACTTATTTTATCTTGTAGTATGTCTGCTTTTTCCTGATCCTGTATATACTTTTTTATTGTTGCCTCGTTAAGTCCTACTGTGCTCACATAGTATCCTTCTGACCAGAAATGTCTGTTCCCAAATTTATACTTCAAATTTGCGTGCTTATCAAAAATCATAAGTGCACTCTTGCCTTTTAAGTATCCCATAAAACTTGAAATACTCATCTTAGGCGGTATGCTCACTAACATATGGATATGATCGGGCATAAGATGCCCTTCGATAATCTCCACTCCTTTGTAAGAACATAACTGTTTCAGAATATCTCTGATACTTTCTTTATATTGATTATATATTATTTTTCGTCTATACTTTGGAGTGAAAACAATGTGATACTTGCACATCCACTTTGTATGTGCCATGTCATTACTTTTGTTTGCCATTAAAATCACCTTTCCTTTCGTTATTGTAGTAGCTTGAACAACTCTATCATAACGGAAAGGTGATTTTTTTGTATAACAATCTGCCTCCCCCCGCAAAGCAGGGGGATTTTTGTTTCGTATGTCTACGTTTCTCTTTTGAGAAACTCCGTCACACTCAACAGGCTAAAGCCCATAATTCAAAAGGTGCCTCAAAAGTCATGAAAAGACTTAAGAGGCACCTTACTTAATTTAATCACAAAAATTTTCAGACACACCCTAATGACTAACGGATAAAGTTAGTAGCCACATACGGCTCATACTTCGGCAGCGCCACTCCATTTCTGAGTGCGACCTGTGCGCTCTTCATAAGCCATGACATATTCTGTCCGAGGGTGCGCATGATTTGCAATCCTTCCTTATCCTTTCTCACATCCTCCGGCGTAAAGCCATGTACCTGATTCCAATACTGTGAAGGCACCACCGGCATATTGCTGATAGTAAAGTACTTATTCAGGCGGTCGAAAGCAGCAGTTGCCCCTCCGCGGCGGCAGGATACAACAGCAGCGGCGAACTTGCCTGCCATACGGTCTCCTCCGCTGTAGAATAATCTGTCCAGGAAGGCACAAAGCTGTCCTGCAGCACTGGCATAGTAAACGGGGGATCCTACTACCATGCCGTCATATTCGTCCAGTTTATCAATTATCTCATTTACCTTGTCGTTAAAGATGCAGTGGCCGGTCTCCTCACATTTCCCGCAGGCGATGCAGCCGGCTATCGGCTTGGTGCCCAGGTATAATATTTCCGTTTCTATTTCATTCTTCTCAAGCACACCAGCGACTTCTGACAACGCAGTGTATGTACAGCCCTTCTCATGAGGACTTCCGTTAATAAGTAATACTTTCAAATTAAAACCTCCTTCACTTAGGCGCATTCATCAAAAGACAGTTTTCAATATAATTTTAATACAAAAAACAGAAACTTCAAGTACTCACATTCTAGTAATATACTATCCAAAAAGATAGTACAGAATAAGCCCAAAAATAAAAACGTTTTTTGTGAGAATTATGCATAAAATGGTTTTTTCACGACATTTTTAATAGTTTTTACACAATAACGATGATATAATGAGCTCAGGGGAAAAGGATATTTACTTATGAGATAATTTATAATAGGAGGGCGACAAGTGATGTTTAAAAATCTATCGATCAGAAACAAGTTATTTTTAATTGTGTTACCTACCACTTTGGGATTATGTTTGCTGTTGTTTATATTTTACAGTACAGTCAATTCCACCTATAAAAGCAGTTGGGATATTTTCTACGTTAACCTATACATGACTCACGTAAGCCTGCTGAGCAGCGACAGAGATTTCTATCAAGCCAACGAAGCAGCATTACGCATTAATTCTTCGGATTCCGGGCAACTCGCAGACCTAAGAGCCGTATACAAGGAAAATGCACAGCAGACAATCGATAATGCTAATAAAGTGACGGAATATCTGCAAAACCATTCACAGTTATTGGAATATTACACTCCTCACAATCTCTTCGTGCTAATTAACGGATCTGAAAACTCCGACGATCCCGACGGATTCCTGCAAAAGGATAAAACGCTAAAGGATCTTCTGGAGGAGTTTCATACGAATTTTACGATATGGCAGTCCTCTTATGACCCGGAGACCGGAGAAGGAGATTTTCATATAATGGATGAATCCTTTGATACAGCCAGAGAATGCCTCAATGAGATGCAGGATTTGCTCACTCTGTACAGTGATTACAGCTCCGCCCAATTGGAGCGTGAGATTCATGCCAAAATCGTTCGAGTGACCTCGATAGCAATCTTTTTTATCACGGTAATTTTTATCCTCGCCGTAATGATCATACGTTATTTAAGGAAGCATATCAACGAGATAACCGTCAGCATGAACGAACTGGCCAAAAAGAATCTTGCGCAGGATACTCTTTCCTTAAACAGTAAGGATGAGCTGGGAATTCTGTCCTCTTCCTTCAATACTGTGCTCGCTTCCCTGCAGGAGATCGTAGGGCAGATAAGCACCGCCTCTTCCGAAATAAGCAATTCTTCTCAAACGATGGTGAAAAGCACTGATGAAGTCAGTGTTGCTACGGGGGAAATCGCAAGGGCAATTGAGGAAATCGCAAGCACGGCCACCTCTCAGGCCACAGATACGGAGCAGTCCGCTGCAGAAATCGTGAACTTGGAGCAGGTCATCGGCCAGAGTGCCGAAAGCGGTGAGCTTCTCGCAAAGGCTTCCAAACAGATAAATAAAGCTGGTATAGAAGGACTCGATGTAGTAAACGGTCTTGCTGAAATAAATAAGAGCAGTCAGAAAATCTTCTTGGAAATATTAGAGGTCATAGATAAAATAAATGACAGTGCCAATCAGATAGGAGAAGCAAGCTCTCTCATCTCGGAGATCGCAGAGCAGACCAACCTTCTCTCTCTGAATGCCAGCATTGAAGCTGCCAGAGCAGGAGAGGCAGGCAAGGGCTTTGCCGTGGTCGCCGATGAAATCCGCAAGCTCGCGGAACAATCTGCCGGATCCGTAGGCACCATTAATACGATGCTGAAGGAATTGCAGGAGAACGCAGCTTTGGCAAAGGAACAGAGCTATTTGGCGAGAGATACGGTGCAGATACAGACCAGGAGCGTGGACGATACGAAAAACAAGTATACGGCTATCGCCAACAGCCTTGAGGTCATCAATACACAAATCGATGCGTTAGAAAGCATCAACGGCCGGATGAACTTAAGCTGTAACAATGTGGTATCACATATCAGCAACCTTTCCGCCAGCGCACAGGAGAATGCCGCCACAACGGAGGAGACCTCCGCCGGTTCCGAAGAAATTCTCGCTTCCATGATTTCCATTGCAGACCTCAGCAACAATGTAAATGACCGAATCAAGGAATTGCAGGTTTTGGTAAGAGGTTTCAAAACAACATAATTTAACCTTGTAATTAATGCGCGTGAGTATGATGCAAATCCGGGGTGTGGGCATGGGTATGTACCATTTCTTCGTGAATGTGAGGATGGCTGTGCTCACCCTCCACCGGATAATCGTGAATATGAGTATGATGTCCATCAGTATGACTATGCCTGTGCTCGTGCTCCAATTCATGGTGGGCATGGGAATGCTCGTGTCTCTCAAACGCCGCCAGATATGCCCCTGCCGCCATAATGAAGGCAGCGACAGAAAATGAAAGTGTCAGATTCTGACCGAAAATCACAAACGACAGGAATACGCCGATAAACGGCGACGCTGCATAATATGCGCTGGTGCGCGCGGCCCCCAGCTCTCTTTGGGCGCGGATATAAAAGAATATGCTAAGTCCATAGGACACGAACCCCAACAAAAGAGAACAAACGATATAAGCACCGTGAAAAATAATTTCCGATGAAGCCGCCGCTATCAGCAAGGAACCAAAACCAGAACCGAAGCCCTTGATAATGACGATCTCGAATGGATCTTTTAACGACAGCATCCGTGTACAATTGTTTTCAAAACCCCAGCAGACGCAGGCCAGCAGTACAAATATCGAGCCTATGGAGAAGGAAAAGGTACTGAAATCCTCAACAGATAAAATCATGCTCGACACGGTGATAAGAAATATGGCCATCCACATTCTTTTTCCTATCGCTTCCTTAAAAATTACTAAGGCGATTACTGCAGTGGCTACAATCTCGAAATTATTCATCAAGGACGCGTTAGCCGATGTGGTAAGGCTTAGACCGATCATAAGAAAAATCGGCGCGCCAATGTCAAGGATTATCATACCGGCTACATAAGGAAGCTCGGTTCTCGTAATTTTCGCTTCTTTCCGTTCCGACTTCTTTCCTCTTAACAGGTTTACGATGAGCATCCCTGCTCCGGCACCCAGATAAAGCAGCGATGCCATGAATATAGGTGAAAGCTCTCCTAATAAAATTTTTGAGACGGGAGCACTGATTCCATAACAGACTGCCGCCAGAATTGCCATAAATATTGCTGATTTTTTCATATTCTGTTACCTGATCTCCACTTTATTTTGTAACCATTTAGGATTAGGGCGTCAAAAGGTCCTTTTGCAAACGTCTCAAGCCAATATGCTCAAAACAAAAAAACTCCTGCTCCGAATTCCAATATATAAGAAGTTCTAATTCTCAGTCTATTCGCGCCAAACATAACAGAAAACAAAAAACTCGCTGCGCTCAAACAGTTTTGTTTTCTGTTATGGCTCAAATATCCAGAGAAAGAACTTCTAAATATTTACATAGGCGCAATCGTTCTTTTTGTTTTGGTCATATTGACCAGAATGTATTTATAAAGGACCTTTTGACACCCTAATCCATTTAGAGAATTACTTATAAAGATAGTATAACATTAACAGCAAATTTTGGAATCCTATATTTATTTCCTTCCAAGCAACACTGCTACCGCCTTTTTATTGTCCTCTGGCGTATAGCACAAGCAGTTATCTTCTATCGATACCGCGCACTCGCTGTCGGAATATACTTCTTTGATTACAGCATGAACTCCCTTTGGAAGTTCCATTTTCAAGACGCCTCCCATCGGAACTTCAAATGCATGGAAAAGAGCATATGCCTCACCTCCATCGGAAACCCTTACGATTCCCTGCCAACCCTTCAGATTTCTGTAGCTGGTAATCTCACTTCCGTAAAAGTAGGTATATCCATGCTTAATAATAGGTGCTATCTTTTTATAAAAGGCAATTCCTCTGTCGATCACGTCCCACTGTCCGCTGCTCAATTCCGTCACATCTCCGGAAATACACATTCTTCCCAAAAATGTATTGATAACAGAGTAAGCGATTCTTTTTAATGAATCCTCTTTCCTTATTACGGCCCATATCTGACTCTGTCTGGGCAGAATGGCTCTGTGAAGGTTAGCCGCAATTACCGGAATCTCCTCGCACTCATGGGCGTCGGAAAAGGATGCCATGCTGGTCAGGCTCATCATGAGAGGTTCCAGCCGATGTCCTCCGGATGCACAGTTTTCCAGAATGATACCAGGGACCTCCTCCTTTACACTCTTAATAAATTCCAGAGAAGCAGCCATATTTTGACGCAGGCCCTCTCCCAGAGACTCCGCTCCGTCACATCCAAGTCCTATCGTGTCATTATAATCCATCTTCATATATTCGAAGCCGTATCGCTTCAAGGTTCCGATTACTTTCTCCTTCAGATAACCGATAACCCACGGGTTACGCAGGTCCAGGAAGCGCCTCATGGTAGTGGTAAGCACTTCCCCGTCTCTCTTTAAGAGATGCTCTTCATCCTTATAGATTTCTGCAGCGGAGCCTACATTTTCTATCTCGAACCATATGCCCGGCTTAAGTCCTGCTTCCTTTATTTTCTGAACAGTCTTCTCTAAGCCCTCGGGAAACAGTTCCTTGGAGACGTTGTAATCTCCCATCATAATATCCCAAGGAACCCCATCTTTTTTATACCAACCGCAATCGATAACAAAATAGGAGAAGCCCTTATTTTTAATTGCTTCCAGTATTCCTGTTATATTCTCATGGGAAGGACAGCCCCATGTGGTACAGTATTCGTTGAAGATAATGGGAAGCTCCTGCTCACCTTCCGGCTCTTTATCCACATATTCCTCAAGAGCTGCCGTCATTCTCTGGGAAATTCTGTCCACGCCTCCGCCTTTGCATACGGATAGAATCGCCGTGGGCGTCTCAAAGCTTTCCTCCGGTGCCAGCTTTTTCATCCAATGCCCGAATTCTCTGTCGGCCAGTCCTCCCGATACGGATACTCCATCATCCTTACGGTATACCTCCATCTGCCACGATGCATTGTGCTTTAGCTGTGCCCCCCAGCAGACATCATTTACGCTATCTTCCACTACAAGATAGGGGAAGTAGCGGTTTACCGGCATGGAACCCACTTGCCCGAAGCGCTCCGAGCGAACCGCGTGTCCCGCCCATGAGGGCTCCAGCTGCATTTCTTCAATCGTCCTCGTTTCCAGACGTCCTTCCATGCTCCATACGCTGCGCAGGCGGTGTACCCTCATGCTGTCATGAGCATCCCCAGCCACGAAAGGAGATATCCCTCCCAGAGAAAAGCTGGACAGCATTTCAAGAAAAATCTCCTTATTTCCTCCGTTTGTCAGCCTCACCTCACTTTCCAGATGACTGCTGCCCTCCTTAAATCTCAGACAATGCTCCGCTTTGCACGCCTCTTTAAAATAGAAAGAAGTATATATACAAGTCTGCCGTTCGTCTTTCACTATATATTGATCGTGATATTTAAGCAGGCTTACCGAGCCTCCCTGGCGCATCGTACCGCCTCCCGCATAACCGCCCGGATAGACATCCCCGGCCGCCTTTATCTGCACCAGAGAATCGACTACCTGTTTTTTCTCCTTCCAGCAAAGCAGTTCCATACCTGATGGCACAAGAACCAGCTCCACTGCTTTTGTTTCGTCATCCAGATAATAATGGCATTCCATATCCCCCAGCAAATATTTATTCAATAATGCAACCATATCTTTTCCCTCCTAATCGTTATCCCTTGACCGCACCGACAGTCATTCCTTTTATAAAATATTTCTGCAGGCTTATGAATAATATGGCAATCGGCAGAACCGATATGATAATTGCCGCCATGGCCGTTGTATAGTCGCTGGTCTGTGCCGAAAACAAAGACTGGATCGCCACGGTAAGCGTCTTAAGCTGCTTCTTGCTCACATACAGACTGGCCAGCAAATAGTCGTTCCATATCTGAAATGCCTGCATAATTACCAGAGTCGCCATAGCAGGCTTAAGGAGCGGCATGACTATAGTAAAATAAGTCCGAAAAACGGAGCATCCGTCTATCCTCGCCGCCTCTTCCAGCTCTATCGGAACTGTCGACATAAAGCTATTCATAAGAAAAACTCCAAAGGAGATTCCCGTAGCGATATACATAAAGATAATTCCGTGTGCCGTGTTGGTAAGATTCATATTATATCCTATGATATATATCGGCAAGAACAGCGCCTGATACGGAATCAGAATTCCTACTATAAAATAAATATAACAGAATTTGAAGAATTTAGCTTTACATCTGGCAATCGCCCATGCGGTGGATCCGCACAGCAAAGCGAGTACAAGCACGCTGATTGCAGTATATAAAAAGGTATTGGTAAAGGTTGTGGCCATATTCAGTTTATCAAAGGCCTTTTCATAATTTCCGAATTGTATACTTTCCGGCAGCGCAAGAGGGCTGGATAAATACAGCTCCTTTTTCGTCTTGAAGGAATAATTCACGATCATTAAAATAGGTGCGACGAAAAGCAAGGCTATCGCTGTCATAAATATCTGAACAGCCAGCGTTACTTTTGTATAAGGCTGTTTTTGTATGTCTTCTTTTCTGCTTCTTCGCTTTGCTGACAGCATTATGCCTGCACCTCCTTCTTTTTCAGACCCTTCACTTGTATCAGAGCTACCAGAAGCAGGACCAGAACAAGCGTCACAGACATTGCCGAGCCGTATCCGTACTGCCTTCCGTTAATAGCCGTCGCATAGGTCTGATAAATAATTGATGTGGAGGCCCTTCCCGGGCCGCCTTTGGTGGAAGCCACCAATAAGTCGTAAACCTTTAAGGAACCGGTTGTTATTCCTACGACACAAATCGTAATGGCCGGCGCCAGCATGGGAATCGTTATATTTCTAAATCGGCTCAGGGCCCCTGCCCCATCTACCTTTGCCGCCTCGTACAAATCTGACGGAATAGACTGAAGCCCCGCCAGGTAAATGAGCATCCAATACCCGATCCACTGCCAGTTATTCGCTATCAAAAGCCCGGACAGAACAGTCTGACCGCTTCCGAAAAGCAGAAAATTGATGCTGGTTCCCAGCATTTCATTAATTGCGGGCAGCACGTTGGAATACATTTTCAGCCAAATAAAACCAACGATCAGGGAACTGATTAAGCAAGGAACAAAAAAAGCTGTTCTGTATATTTTCTGCGCCTTAATTCCGCTGTCCAGAGCAACAGCAAAAAGCAGGGCAAGTACATTTTGTATTATTGTATTTCCAATTGTAAATTTAATGGTAAACCACCATGCCGATCTGAAATCTGAGTCCTTCATCAAACTGATATAGTTCTGGAATCCTACAAAGGGCTTAAGCGCAGACATTCCGTCCCAGCTCGTAAGAGAATATCGAACTGCCATGAACATGGGGATGATGAGGCCTACCGTAAAAATCAAAAAGCCCGGAAGAACCATCGCCAGATATTGTTTCTCCATTTTCTTTTCCATTCCATTTCGCTTTTTATTATTCATTCTTCTTCACTCCTAATTAATTTATTTACGGCATCAACATGGCAAAAAATTATCCTATTACATGAAAGAGGCTGCCACAAGAAATGTAACAGCCTCTTTTTCTTAATTAGCGCTGCTTGCCGTAACTCTGGCATCCGATGCCGCTAATGCTTCTTCAAAAGTCTCATCTCCCTGAAGCCATGCCGCTATATCTTTTGCATTTTCCTCTTGGAAGCCGCCCCATACGAGCTGGTTATTGCCTAATGTTACATCTACGATCATGCCTTCTGCCGCATATTTATCGATATCTTCCTGACTGGGATTCGTAAAGGTAGGGGTAACATCTTTAAGCATTGCTGCAGTCTTCGTGTAGTCATATATCTCGCCCGCAAGCTCTTTGTTTCCCGTTATTACGTCGAGCACGCAGTTGATTGCATCCTGATGTTCACTGGCTACGCTGGTCATAATTGTAATGTTCGGCTCAAAGATCAGCTTGGAATCGCCTGTTTTGTTAGGGAAGGGGAATATTCCAAAGTTGAAGTTCTCATCGATATCCAGGAAGTTCTGGATCGACCATGAACCGGATACTTTCATCGCCGCCTCTCCCATAACCATTCTCGCGTCACAGTCCGTTTGCTCCGTGGAGAAGGTTTCCGGGAATGTATTGTCAAAAATCAGCTTATTATAACTATATGCTGTCTGGAATTCCTGACTGTCCGTAAAGGAGGTCTTACCGCTTCTGAAGTCTTCTCCCCACGTCGGATTGTTGTTAAATACGTCATTCATCGCAAATTGCATCGTGACATTGCCGATAGACCATGTATCCACCATATGGCTTGCAAAAGGAACGATACCTTTTGCGTTGCAGTCATCTATAATCACCTGCAGATCATCCAGAGTCTCAGGAATCTCCCAGCCGTTTTCTGCAAACATATCCTTGTTATAGTAAACGCCCTGATACAGCGCGTTATATACGAGACCGTATGTCTTGCCATCCAAAGTTACGTTAGCGCTGGCCGCATCCAAAACTCTGTCGAGGTAAGTGCTGTCGATTTCTCCTAATATTCCCTGCGGAGCATAGGTCGCCACGTCCTGTGCCTTGCCAATCATGATATCGGGAAGTCCGGACTGCATATATTGCTGCATTTTAGGCTGGAAATCGTTGCCCCAGTCCACGCATTCCCATTCCAGCGTGATACCGGGATACTGCTCAGCTAATGCGGCGTCGATCAAATCCTCGATTCCTGCGTCGGTAGTAGATTGTCCCGCCAATACGGTAAGAGTTACTTCCTCTACCGGCTGTGTCTCTTCGCCTTCGGGAGCCTCCGCAGTCTGCTCCTTAGCCGGCTGCGTATTTGTCTGCGTCTGCTCTGCCCCGGAAGCATTGCCGCTGCCGCATCCTGCAAGCAGGCCCATTAACATTGTGGAACATAAAATAATACTCAAAGCCTTCTTTTTCATGTTTACCCTCCAATAGAATGTGTTTTTGTTTACATTTATAGTTTAGCTTTTATCGGGGGAAGGGAAATAGGACTGATTTGGAAAAAGCAGTTGCACTATTTTGAAATTCTAAATAGTGCAGCTGCTCTCTCAAATTTTATTATTTAATTACCGCTCTCTTCTCTGTGCTCGTCCGCGTATTCAAGCACCTGTTCCATACTGTTCTCCTCATTCAGCCATTTAAAAATTTCCTCCGCCAAATCGTTTTGAAATTTCCAAATTAACTGGTTATTTCCTATCGCGGCGTCTATTATCCTATTTTCATCCTCGTATTTCTTTATGTCCGCTTCCACCGGACTCTTATAGGTTATCGTCATATCATCCACTACCGGATAGGTGCTGGTGAAGCCCAGGATTTCCTGCATCAGCTTTTCATTTTGCAAAAGCTCGGTAAAAATATCGTTAATGATATCTTGATGACCGGACGTATTGCTCATCATAAAGGTCATATTCGTCTCCTTAATCAGACTCGCATCACCCGTTTCGTTGGGAAAGGGAAAAAAACCGTATTGCGTGGAGGTATCGTACTGTCCCATAGCTTGCAAGGACCATGAGCCGGTCAGATACATGGCTGCTTCACCCCCGGCAAATCTTCTATCGCTTTCATATTGTTCGATGACCAAAGCATCGTCCCATGTATGGTTTAAGATATATTTGTTCTGCTCGATACATTCCCTCATGCGCGGATCATTGGAAAAGCTGATTTCCCCCTCTCTGAATCTGCTTCCCCAGTTACTTTCCCCGCGGAAAACATTGTTCAGCATGAACTGCATGGTCATATTACCGATTTTCCAGCCCTCCTGAAAATGAGCGGCAAAAGGGACGACTCCGTTTTCCTCCAGTATATTTACCGTTCTCTCCATCTCCTCCAGGGTATCTGGTACCTGGAGCTGTAATTTGTCAAAGATGTCCTTATTATAAACGACACCCTGATACCATGCATTATAAGGTATTCCATATACCTTTCCGTCTATGGTGACGGCATCGCGTATCCTCTCTTCGATGCGCTCCATTCCCTCAGCCCTGACCTCGGCCAGATTGCCGCTTCGCGCATAGGCATACACATCCTGAGCCTTTCCAACAATAATATCCGGCACGTCTCCCGCCGCAAGCCTGCCCTGCATTTGGGAGTCGAACTTCTCTCCCCAATCTACACATTCCCATTCCAGCGCTACCGCGGGAAATTTCTCGGCAATCATCTCGTCTATCATATCCTCCACGCCCGCATCGGAAGTGGATTGCCCCGCTAAGACGGTAAGCATTACCTTATCCGTCCCTTCTTTGGAATCCTTCTCCCCATAATCCATAGCCTGAAATGTAAGAACGAATACCGCCGCCATACATAAGATTAATATCGCTGCTATTCCTGCTTTTTTCATAGATCTGCCTCATTTTTATTAAGAGAGCTTCTGTAGTCCCGAGGGCTCATTCCCGTCATCTTCCTGAATACCCTATTAAAATACGTATAGTCATCATAACCTACCATGAAGGCTATTTCTGTAAGGTTGATCGTCTGGTCTCTCATATATTCCTTTGCCTTTTCCATTCTTTTTCCTGCGATATAAAGCATTAGGTTTTCTCCTGTTTCCTGTCTGAACACTTTTGAAAAATAAGAGCTTTCAACGCCGAAGTGCTTTGATAGCGAAGTTAAGGAAAGCTCCTCGAAGAATCGTTCATCGATATAGACAACCGACCTCCTCACTACCTCCCGAATGCTTCCGGCAAATTCTTCCTTCGGCTCGCCTATGACCGCTTCTACTATTTCTTCTACTACCTCACAAAGCTTCGTAACCTCCATGCTCTCCATAGTCTTATCCAACAAATCGATCATATTCTCTAAGTCAACAATATCTTTGGGAGAATTCTGCTCTATCTTGAAATCGGTGAGAATATTGCAGACTTTCTTGACGGTCTGCTTCAGTTTAATATATTCCCATCCCTGCTCTTCACAGTGCTTGATTCCGATCGTCTCAAAAATAGTCTGCTTCACCGCTTCCGCATTCCTGCTCCTTAAAAGGTTCTTTAGCTTATTTTCCGTCTCTTCTCCCAACGAATTCTTCAAATCGCGGTAAACGACTTCATCCTGTTTCCTGCTGAATAAAATAGTACTTTCCTTCTTATACTTCCTCGTCATCAATAAGGAAATACACTGCGTATACGCAGTATGAATGCTTTCTATGGAATAGGTATGCTCGCTGATTATAATACTGATAGGGCTGGATGTAACCGCCTTCATCGCATTCAATATCTTCACAGCTATTCTATTCTGCTCTGCATTATCCAGCTCCGTGATAATCAGGAATTCATTGGAACGGTAAATATGATTAAAAACCAGCAGGTCATCCAGCTCGGTAATCTCTTTTACCTTCCTTTTTATGGAATAGGACAAATAGTTCATATCGTACTCGTATGCCGCCATAATCTCTTTCAGATCGTGGATCTTAATGAGCATCAGACTGCAGCCTGCAAAATCCATGGCCTTATCGATTGTTATGGAGGGGGCAAAGGGCGTTTCTTCCCTTTCTACCAACAAACTCAGCTCCCTGTCCTGAAGGAGAGAGGAGGACTTCAATATCTGCTTTTTGTTCTCTTCCTCTTTGCTGATGATTTCCAGCGCCTTGGAAAGGGCTCCCACCAAGTCAATTTTTGTAATCGGCTTTAATAAGTAATTGATGGCCCCTGCCATTAAAGTACTTTTTACATATTCGAAATCATCATATCCGCTGATCACAAATACGATAACATCTTTATATTTTTCCTTAACCTCACCGACAAGCTGCACACCATTCATAAAAGGCATGTTGATATCGGTAATCAAAATATCCGGCATCTCAGTCTCCATTCTCGCAAGAACCTCTTCTCCATCCTTAGCCGGTTCCATAAAAACCAAATGATATGCCTCCCAATCGAGCATATTGCGGATTTTCTCCCTCGTCCAGTATTCATCATCCGCAATCAGCACTTTATAGCTTACTTGAGCCATGCTTCCGCCTCCTCAACGCCCATGCGCGGTATTCTAAGAATAACGGTAGTCCCGCTTTTCCCATCACTGTTGATGTGTAAACCGTATTCTTCCCCATAAAGCATCTTCATTCTCGCGTTTATATTGATCAGCCCTATAGAACTTCCGCTCTCTACCAGTTCATGGCTGTTTTCTTTAAGCCTGCGATTGGTTTCTTCCGCATCCATCCCGACTCCGTTATCCTCTACCTCGATTTCCAGTATGCCATCCTTTTCCATAACGCGCACATAGATTTCTTTTTCTCCCTTTTTATTTCTAAGGCCATGATTAATCGCATTTTCCACCAAGGGCTGAATGGAAATTCTGGGGATGGAATTCTGAAGGATCTCGTCGTCTATTTGAAAATGATATTTTACCTCTTCCCGCATTCTTACATTCATCACATATATATAATTCTTCAAATGCACGATTTCCTTTGCCACGGTGGAATAAGGGTGCTTGGTATCTAAGCTATACCGGAAAATGGTGGATAATGACTGGCATAGATTACTGACCATGTCGCAGTTTTGCACGCTGGCAATACTGCTCATAGTATCCAGGGTGTTGTACAGAAAGTGAGGATTTATCTGCGCCTGAAGCGCCTTATACTCTGCTTTATTGAGCAACAGCTTTGTTTCATATTCATGTCCGATCAGGCGCTCTATCTCGTCCAGCATTCCGTTGAATTCTTTCCCCAGCTGCCCTATTTCATCTTTTTCCAAATATGGCACCCTCTTCTTCGTATCTCCCTTTCGAATCTGGGCAATGGTTTTCATCAACTCCTCCAGAGGCTTCGTTAAGGTCCTGGAAATGAAAAAGGTAACCACTGAGAGAATAATGCACATCATACTTCCTATCAAAATAAGATTTTGCGTCAGCGCCTTCTGGTTCTGCTCGAGAATCGCCTGCGGCATGATGGAATATGCGCCGAGATTATATTTATTCTGAGGCACCTGGAACAATACTTTATTGCCCTCGGAAGTATCCATGAACATATCTAAAGTGTTGTTCTGTATTCTCTCGCTGATTTCCAGATAATATTCTCTGCTGGCTGTTTCTGTGTTTTCCATTGCGGTAATCGGACGGTCTCCAAGAGGCTGGAGCCACATATATACCTCCTGATGCGCGGTATACTTCTCCATGATCTTTACAAACGCCTTGCTATCGATATCGCATACCACATAGCCGATAATGTCATTGGTATTTACATTATCGTATATTTTCAAGACAAACCTCGCGATATCTGTCTCCCGGTATACATTGTAATAGCTGGAAAGAAACATATATTTATTGTCGGAAGCCACGTACTTCTTTACCTTGTCCGCATTATACATTTCTTCATCTTCATATATATCCTTAGGGTAATTATGCTTTGGAGTAACTGCCCGCCTGTAAGTGCTTATGATTTCGTGGCTGCTGTTGTATATATACAATGCAACGATGTTGTCTGTTGTAGAGAAATTTTCCATAGCCTGGTCATATGCGATCCGGTAATTGTTCTCCCGTATTTCTTCAATGCGTTCCGTTCCCTTAAGCTCCTGCAGGAATTCCTTATCGTTATATATTTCAATGAGCCCGCTTTCTATTTTCTTGACAAAGGTATAAATTTCATTCTGCATGTTCTGCATCATGTTATAGTTTTCCGATTTTGCCTGATTATAGATTAAATTTCCAGATACCCTCTGAAATAAAATCGTTTGAAGGACAAGCGCTATCAAAGTGCTTCCCAGGCATAATATCAATATTTTCATTCTCATTTTAATTTTCATGGATTTTTCCCCGCGGTTTTGCCTGCCTATCGTTTCTTAAGCATTATATTACACTAAAAAATGAGAGGCTACTACTATAAAAATCAACGTATCATTTTTCTGGCTGAAAATCATCTTTATCCCCTGTCTGAGAAGTATGTTGCATTAACCTTGTGATTTATACAAAACAAATCCCTGTCTGCCGACAGGGATTTTCTCTCATGACTATGGTTATTTAACTGGTTTTATCAATGACCTCAATAGTCTGATTGCTGAAATTCTTTACTTCACCGGTGCAATCCCGATATTTTATTGGTTCATACATTCATTTACCCACTGGATGAAATTCTCCGTACTGCTGCCGGTACGCTCAGCCATCGTATGCGCCATATTCCAAACCGTTTCAAAATCCACACCTTTTACGCCATCATAGTTTTGGAGAGCCAAAGCCAAATTTGCTTCTACCGTCGACGCCGTATCGCCCTGCTCTATTCCGGTCCTTATTCTCCAGTAGGCAGCCACATTGGAGGTTTGATAACCGTCATAATGATCATCCAGATAATACATGGGATTGTACATATCCAGGCGCGTCTGAATGCTCCTGCCGAATTTATCTACAGCATTCAGATCCTGCGTATAATCGGATATTATAGATTCGTCCCAATCGCCATATCCAGAATATTCTTCCTCATTGGTTACTAAAAGATTCGCCAATACGGAATCGAAATGCAGAGAATCACTTTCATCATTTCCAAAAACGTTATTCTCTGCCTGCGCACGATTCAAATCATCAAACGCACCCACGTCCTTTGTAGCATTTTTGCAATGGGTCACAAAGGCTTCGATACTTGTAATTTTCACCGTATTCGCAGCCGCGTCGTATTCTACCCATTGCACGTCGGAATTCAGCGAATCGATGTACTCCTGAGCGTTTTCATAAACAGTGCCCTCTGTCTCGCCAGACTGTCCGTCTGCGAAATCACTTTCGGGATTTCCCTGCGGGAAATTACCGTCCGGGCCACCCTGGGCAAAATCGCCGTTTGGAGCTTCACCACTTGGCAGGCCGCTGCCTGGCGCTTCTTTAACTTCCGAATCGCCGCCGGGAACAAATCCGTCCGGTGCTCCGCTTCCTCGGAAGCCGCCGTCGGCATCAAATCCGCCTGAGGTTTCCGTGTAAGGAAAGGTGCTGTCGTTTAAGAAATTATTCAAGGACTTCTCTACCAGGGAAAGGATATAATCATAATAAGTTCCCGAAGCGTAGATTCCATCTTCCGATTGCTCCAGTGTTAGAATCGTTCCATCATCCGACTTAAGCCCCAGATCATTGATATAGCCCGCAAACGCCTCGGATAGATCATCCGATAAAGCAGAGGTCCATGTATCATCTGCACGGGTACCGCTGTCAGCATACTGTCCCATATTCCATTCATATGCTTCATCCGCATAATCAAGGCTCGTGATCGGGCACCAGCACATAGCTCCCAGTACCGCATCGCTGATAATATTTCCTTCCGCATCAAACATAGCAGCTCCGATGGACTTTAAATACGCATAATAAAGTTCGCTGTCTCCGGTGGCGCCCGCCAATGCGCTTTGCGCTCCGCCGCCGCTCATACCGAAGGTAAATACGCTGTCCGAATCGCCGGGAAGAATACTTTTGTTAAAACGGTAATAACGGATTGCCGCTTTTAAGTCGGTCACACCCCAGGGAGCGCCGCCGCTGTAAATCAAACTGCTGCCATCATAGCCATTGTCTCTTCCGCGCATTCCTGAATAGACATATATGTATCCTGCATCGAGGTAGCTGGATAAACCATCAAAGCTATAGGAGGCGGGAGCCGCCTGTGCCGAATAGCCCGCTGTATTTACCGGAAACACAATAGGCGCTGTAGTCGCAGTATAGCTCTTAATCACCCCGTCTTCATTGATCGTGCATGTGTATGTTCCGTCTCCATTATCAACAGCGCTCATATATGCACCAGGAACATAGATGCCCATAGTTTCGTAATCCGTCGTCTCAGGCGCAGTACAGTAGCCTACTCCAATCTGCCAGTAAACATCATTTTCCTCGTCATAATTCCATTTCGTGTTATCAAAGGTCAGACCTTCGTTATTCTGTGTATAATCCGCCAGAGAATCTGTGGATGTTCCAGCACTGCCGCCGGATTCTTCATCTGCCTCCGAAGCTGCAATCTCTTCAGATTGTATCTCCTCGGAGCCCGAGGTACTCCCACAGGCGGTCAGCGATACTGCCATAGATGTAACCAACAGTGTGGATAATGCCTTATTAAATTTTTTCATCTTTGCCTCCTGATTTGATTAAAAACTTTAGTCAAACTATAGCATGCAAACCTTAAATTAAACTTAAACGAGAGGCAGAATCCGCCTATATAAATAATATCGTATTGACCGGAACAAATTATTTTACAGCTTTAAATTGCTTACCCGTGAAAATCACATTCTAAATCCTGTTAATTTCCGACAAACTTTTACACTTTACGTCCCCAAATACATATAGTAATACTATAAGAAATCTCGAGGAGTAACGACATGGATTTTAGCACCGGCAGGTTCCCTAATAATCAAAGCAGCACAGGCCAAGGCCCCGTTCCTTATATAACCGATCTAAGAACAGAGGTTATTGACAACACACTTTTCTATTCCACAAGATGGACCAGCAGAAATATGCAATTTGCACTTATGTCTGTACCCGTCGACACGGAAACCGGGCTGGATGTGCATTATGCTTCCGACCAGTTTTTTTATATCGAGAAAGGTGAGGCATTAATCATCATGGGGCCCTGTTACGATTGCCTCGACATTCAGTCACACGTATACGAAGGCTATGGCATAATTATCCCCGCAGGCATATGGCATAATGTTATAAACATTAGTAATTCAGACCTTAAAATGTGTACTATCTTTGCTCCTGCTTTTAGTTCCTATAACACAGTTTATAGAACAAAAGAGGAATGGTTTGAGCACTATGAACTTCATGATATTTCTTTTCCTCAATTATAAAAGAAACTTCCCTATTACAATCAGAACCACGCCTAAAAGACGTGGTTTGCTCTGAGGCTATAAGCCTCTGTTACCGGCCAGCGCCTAAAGACGCTGGCTTTCACTTTGTTCAAGCCACTACGCCATTGACTCGTCGCAGCCGCTGAAGCAGCGCTTGTATTACTCGGCTACCCCTTAAAGGGGTCCTCATACTCCTTCACACTTATTTTATCTTGTAGTATGTCTGCTTTTTCCTGATCCTGTATATACTTTTTTATTGTTGCCTCGTTAAGTCCTACTGTGCTCACATAGTATCCTTCTGACCAGAAATGTCTGTTCCCAAATTTATACTTCAAATTTGCGTGCTTATCAAAAATCATAAGTGCACTCTTGCCTTTTAAGTATCCCATAAAACTTGAAATACTCATCTTAGGCGGTATGCTCACTAACATATGGATATGATCGGGCATAAGATGCCCTTCGATAATCTCCACTCCTTTGTAAGAACATAACTGTTTCAGAATATCTCTGATACTTTCTTTATATTGATTATATATTATTTTTCGTCTATACTTTGGAGTGAAAACAATGTGATACTTGCACATCCACTTTGTATGTGCCATGTCATTACTTTTGTTTGCCATTAAAATCACCTTTCCTTTCGTTATTGTAGTAGCTTGAACAACTCTATCATAACGGAAAGGTGATTTTTTTGTATAACAATCTGCCTCCCCCCGCAAAGCAGGGGGATTTTTGTTTCGTATGTCTACGTTTCTCTTTTGAGAAACTCCGTCACACTCAACAGGCTAAAGCCCATAATAAAAAGAAAAACGCCCATCCGAGGACGAGCGCTTTTCCCATTGTAAAAGGGGAATTTTACGTGGATTATTATAGCACTTACTTTCGCATAACACAATGGTAAATATTTCCTGTTATAGAGAAGAAGAAATTAGGAACTTCAGTTCATAATTATTAAAGCGCAACTAGTTTTAAGTCATGCAACGTTCCTAAAATATTAGGCAGCTATGTTATTGCATACATCCTGATGCTGTCTACTGTTTTAATTGTGTTTATTGCAGCCTTTACCTACCGGTTGGTCTTCATTGGTACCGCTACTTTTATTTCCACTGCCTCTCTTCTTTCCTAAAATCTAAAAGCCGAGAAAGATTACTTTTTTTCCGGTTCTTAGGCTCTCTTTAATTTTCTATAATTGCTAATTCAAGGAGATATTCATGTTATGCCGATTAATTTTGCTATTTCACCAGCACTGCTGTTATCCTTAATTTTACAAACGAAGGTGGATAATTACCATCATGCGCCACACGAAAAGTAACAATTTGTCCTGAAATTGATGTTGGCTGTACCATTGTATCATTTTGGAAAACATATCCACCATTTTCAAAAGATATTTCGATTTTGCTTACACCTACCACCGGTCTTGAAAATGTTGCATCTGCATATACACTGCCTAATCTGATACTTGTTCCAAGACCTGACACACTTATTTCTTGAGTTTCAGTAATTGTGTTGCTGATGCTCTTAATATTATTTGCCATCGTAGTAGGAGTCGCATTATTGGCTGTAGGAACACCCATCGATGTGATGGCTGCCGCGACTATGCTACAGCCAGCCTGGAAAGACTGCTGGAACGATGCTAAATTACTATTTACAGCATCTATGCTGGCGGTATTAACACTTATCTTATCGTTTAACACTTTTCCCATTGTTGCATCTAAGGCTTTACCTGCAATCGTCGTAGTTAAGTTTGCAGCTAACGCAGGAGTTTCACCTATCGGACCTTGAGGGCCAATAGCACCAGTATCTCCCTTTGGGCCCTGAATACCGGTAGCACCAGTATCTCCCTTTGGGCCTTGGGGACCCATCTCGCCTTGGTCTCCTTTATCTCCCTTTTCACCTTTTGCCCCCTGCGGACCTACCGGTCCCATTTCGCCATTTTTTCCATCGACTCCTTCTGCTTTCACGCCAGTATCTTCATTTCCTACATACCAGTAGCCATTTTCTCCTATAATTGGAACGGGAATAACACCACTCGCAGAACCGTGCATATTTACTACTTCAAAACCTTTTTTCATAGTATTTTCCTTTCGCTATAAAATTTACCAAGTTAATAGTTTCTCCACATGTGTTAACAACAATATAGAACATATGTTCGATTATTTCAATAGTGAATATACACAAAATTAAGCCAAAATTATTCAGTAAATTTCTACGCACGTATTTTAATCTAATATTTATTTTCTTCTTCGTCCTTAACTTCCACAATCTGCGCAAAAAAATTAGTCTATAAACGATAAGAAGCTTATAGGATGCATAAAAAATGTTATTTAATCCGAGATAAAAGAATAAAAATGATAAGATTTCAAGATGCTTAAGATATTGATAATGATGTCAAGAGGTTGATATGCTATAAAATAGCTAAGAGGATTCCGACACAAAAATAATTTTGATTACGACTTACAATAAGGTGAGAACCAAAGATTAGTTCTCACCTGAAAAGATAATACCATTTATTTAAAAAATATACGTCAATATAAAACATATCTTCTGCAAAAAACGAAAAAAGACCTCATTGGATATGCCTACACCCGAAGCGTTCCCCGGAACCCTCTGGCAGAATAATAGCTTTCGGCCCCGTTATGATATACAAATACGGTATCATACCGGTAGTCTCCAAAGATTGCACCTCCGAGCTTTCTAATTTCATCGGGTGTTTTCAGCCAGCTCGAGGTCTTTGCATCAAAATTACCGATTCTCTGTAATCTGCGATATTGCTCCTCAGTTAAAAGCTCGATCCCCATATCTGCCGCCATACCTACAGCGCTGTTCTCCGGCTTATGCTCTTTCCTGGTCTCCAGCGCTTCCCGGTCATAGCAAGTGCTCCTGCGCCCCTTTGGACTTTCAACCGAGCAGTCATAAAAAACATATTCCTTCGTTCGCTCATCATATTCCACAACGTCCGGTTCCCCACCCGTTGCCTCCATTTTCCCCAGCGCTTCTAACTTCTTAGGTCTTTCCTCCAATTTTTCCAGTATCGTCTCCCACTCAATTCCCTCATGGCGATCCATATTCTGTTCAAAGCGCCTTTTTAGAGCAACGAGTAGCTCCTCTCGCTGGCTGACAGGCAGCTCACTTCTCACATTTTTCATGTTTTTTCCTCCTTATTTCCCGGCATCAAGAATAAACAAAGATGCATCATTCCCCATGAATATTTTACTTTCGGTATGGAAAGTCCTGGACCGAATATTCCGGTATCCGATTTTCTCCATAGTATTTGCCAGCTCCATTTGGTCAAATCCGTTATGAACCATGTCTGACACTATTTTTTCATTTTTATTAAAATCCACGATCAATAAATGTCCTTTTTCATTTAAAATATCATACAGCCTTGATAAAATTAGTCCCACGTCATCAATATGAAGTAAAACCTGAACCATAAAAATATAGTCTGCATGTAGATTCGAAAAACTATCCTTTTCCAAATCAAAGCATAATGTATCCGCATTCTGTATATTAGAATCAGAAATTTTTCTCCTTACTTGGTCGATCATGTTTTGCGATGTGTCCAGAAAAAGTATAGATTTGAAATCATGCAGCAATTCCATTCCGGCAAGGCCAGTCCCGCAGCCAAAATCAATAGCGTTCTTATTTTGGGGCTCAGCTAAATATTCACGAATTGCATTTGATGATATCTTTGCAGTTTGTATTCTTTCAGGAGTGTCATACCGATTAGCTATCATCTCAAATTTATCTGTATTTCCCATTATTACTTCTCCAATCATCCCATTATTTAACAAGGCTCCCTACCATTTCATTAATAATCTTATCACTTAAACTCGTTCCTGTGTTTTTCAAAAAAATCATAGAAATACCTTACATTTTCAAGCTCTGTCCATTTCGTTTCTTGCAGTTCTCTGGAATCTAAATTATATATTTTTGCATTCAATGTCCCTAGCATAAAAGGGGAATGTGTAGAAATAATGAACTGGCATCCTAAAAATCTGGACATCTTATTTATCTTCTCAGCCAGCAATATCTGATTGGCCGGTGACAACGATACCTCGGGCTCATCCAGCAAATAGAGCGCATCCGGTTCTATATAATCATCCAGCATCTGTAAGGTGGTTTCTCCATTTGAATATTTTTCCTGCGCAAATTTCATATATTCCATTTGTTCATTCATCTTTACAGAGTTTCTTAATTGCTCTCTCTGCTCTTTGGGCATCCCTCTCTTAATATGTTCATAAACATATCCATCTCCCAGAATCTGCTCTTGTTGTATTTTCTTTATTTCATATAAGATATCTTCACTTTTAATATATCTGCTTCTTTCGGGAAGTCTGCCAATCGGCATACCACTTTCTTCTTCACCTAGCATATAACTGCATTCCGCTATAAACCTTTTGAAATAGGGCGTGATTCCATATTTGTTACTGGTGGCATATTCCTGTCCTTCAATTTGCAGCTTATTTGCCATAATATTCAATATTGTAGATTTTCCGGATGCATTATCGCCATATAAAATTGTAATTGAACTAAATAAAAATAACTTATCCAGTTTATCCGCAAACACATTATATGGATATATATTGGGATTATTCACTGTCTTTCCGGATAATAGGAAGCTGCTTAAATATATTATAGCTTACACCTTCTTCCATGTGAAATATTTTTTAACATTATAATGGGATAAGTATACACTATTTACGTTTGCAGAACAAGCGTTCTTTCTGCCTTAATTGCTTTTATATAAATAGACTATTGACAAAATACTTATAAGAAATTAAAATGCTCTTAATGATAAAGATAAATGCAATGAAGGAAAGTAGTAAGCATGAATGAAGTTTCAGAGAGAGGATGGCTGGTGAAAATCCTTATGGAGTTCATGGTGAAGCAGTTCCGGAGCAGAGGAGCCCAAAGGCACATTTCAGATGATATGCTTAGTAGGTTTCGACGTATTCCCACGTTACAGGGACACATCATGATTGTGGTGGATGAGAGCAGGTTTTCCTGAATTTAGGTGGTAACACGGATATTAGCATATTCGCCCTAAGCGTAAAGATTTACGCTTAGGGCTTTTTCTTTGTCACAAAAAATATTAGGAGGTTTTTATTATGAGAATGTTTGAAAAATCATCAAAGCTTGACAATGTGTGTTATGACATCAGGGGACCTGTTATGGATGAAGCCAACAGAATGATTGCGGCAGGAGAGAAAATAGTCAAATTGAATATCGGAAATCCGGCGCCGTTTGGTTTCAGAGCACCGGACGCAGTAATAAAAAGTATGTCGGAAAACCTTACAAACACGGAAGGCTATTCAGATTCCAAGGGACTAATCAGCGCAAGAAAAGCAATTGTAGAGTATTGCCGGAGCAAAAATATGCCTGATGTTTCTGTGGACGACGTATATACCGGGAATGGTGTCAGCGAATTGATCACATTATGTATGCAGGGGCTTTTAAACAGCGGCGACGAAGTACTCGTTCCGTCACCGGATTATCCGCTGTGGACCGCTTCCATTACGTTGGCAGGCGGAGTCGCTGTACACTATATATGCGATGAGCAAAATGAATGGTATCCGGATATCGAGGATATGAAAAGCAAAATCACAGAAAAGACAAAGGCTATTGTAGTTATTAATCCCAACAATCCCACCGGCGCACTATATCCCAAAGAGATTCTTCTCCAAATTGTTGAAATGGCAAGGCAGCATGGGTTAATTTTATTTGCCGATGAAATCTACGATCGTCTTGTTATGGATGGACTTGAGCACATCGCGTTAGCTTCGCTGGCGCCGGATTTACTGACCGTGTCATTTAACGGCTTATCAAAGTCTCATCTCTTAGCGGGTTATCGCTGTGGATGGATGTGTCTTTGCGGAGATAAATCCAAGGCAAAGGGATATATAGAAGGTATCAATCTTCTTTCTTCCATGCGGCTGTGCTCCAATGTACCGGCACAATCATTAATCCCAACTGCGCTGGAAAACCTTGAAGATGCCAAAAACATGCTGCTGCCGGGAGGAAGAATCTATGAGCAAAGAGAGTATATATACAATGCTATAGCAGATATCCCGGGTCTTAGTGTCGTAAAGCCCAAAGCAGCATTTTACATGTTCCCGTACATGGATATCGAAAAATTTCATATTGTGGATGACGAAAGATTCGTATTGGATTTTCTTAAAGAGAAAAAGATACTCTTTACACACGGCGGCGGCTTTCATTGGGCAAAACCCGATCATTTCCGTATCGTATATCTTCCTTGTGTCGATGATCTCAGCATTGCGGCAGAATCGCTTAAAGATTTTCTTCATGATTATAAACAGAGCTAATAATGTGCAAAATGACTTGTCATCGGTAACTTTATTGGCAAATTTTCGTATTGGTCAGAAATATCCTGACCAATACGGACATTGGTTTGTAACAAATTTATTACTCAATGATTATTTCGGCAGCTTCGCGAACACTATATTAACTCTCAATACTATTTCAGAGCCTTTTTCCCCCGTTCCTTCATAAGCCCGGCTTTCTCATACTTCTGACGTTTTCTTACAAAGGTTGAACTGTCCATACCAAGGCTTTCTGCTGCAAGCCTTGTATTACGATACTTTTTAAAAGCCTTTTCCATGTAACTTGCTTCCAGACGTGCTATCTCTTCCTTCAGGTCATATTTCTCCGGAAGTTCCTCTTGTCTCTTGCTCGTAAATTCTATATTTTCTTCAATAAACAAATCCTGCGGGCCGATAATGTCCTCAGGGCTGATTATAGCGGCCCTTTGAACGAGATTTTTTAATTCCAGAACATTTCCCGGCCAATGATAATCAAGCAGGATCTTGTAGCTGTCACGATCAAATTTTTTGTTCTCTCCGGTCTTTTTATTATGCTGATTCAAAAAGAAATCCAACAAAGGGACTATGTCTTCTTTTCTTTCCCTTAAAGGAACGACTTCCAGAGGGAACAATGAAAATATATCTAATATTTCCCTGTTAATGATACTTTTACTCTTTAATTCTTCAAGAGAATAAACGCTGCCCGCAATAACCCTTACATTTAATTTACGTACCGTCCCGTCACCAAGAACGCAAGCTCCCTCTCTGATAAGTTCAAGCAATACAATCTGCAGTTTTAGCGGGATTTCACTAAGCTCCTCGATATAGATGGTTCCTCTTTCTGCACTTTCAAGCATCCCCATCCTGTATTCACCGCTTTTTTCATCATAGATTCCAAACAAATAACCCATGAGCTCCGCTTCCGGTATCACCGAAAAGTTGATACGCAAGAAAGAAAACTCAGAGCGTTCCGAATGTTTATGGATAAATTCAGCCATCTTTTCTTTGCCAACACCGTTATCCCCTGACAGCAGTATGGGATTGTCCACCATGGAAACACGTTCTACAACTCGCATAAGACCAATTGATTTCTTATCAACAGCCACGATTTCGGTATTTCCCGTCATTTCTCTCTGTATTCGTTCCACTTCCTGCAGGTAAGTACGATTCAGCTGCTCTTTTCTTCTAAGTTCCCTTCTTATCGAATAGATTTCTGTAATCTCACGTACAATCGTGACAACCATAATAATATTTTCACTGTTATTACCCTCTTCAAAAATCGGAGTACTCGTAATAATCGCTCTTTTTCCGGTCCGGAAACTCTGTTCTGCAGTAAAGGTGTCTCTCGTCTCGAGAACCGCCAGCGTACCGCTCCTTGAAATCACTCCCCTGGCGACCAAATCTTTCATATTCCTGCCTATCATTTCAGATTTTAGCAGGCCGCTGATCAATTCATAGCTATGATTCAAATATACAGTATTAGCTTCGTTATCCGTTATATAAATACCATCATGAAAATTCTCCAAAATCGCTTCCAGATAATCCTGTATTAAAAATGGGAAGTTCCCTTGTTCGCCTTTGCCCATCTTGCCCTCCTGTCTAAAAAACATACGAAATAAATGTTTTTTCTTTTAGTTGCATTTTTGCAACATTTTGTATAGAGTATACTTAAAAATACTAATTATTTCAACATAATTAGTATCATGTTAAGAAAAATTATTAATTAATATTTACCAGCGATTGGAGAGATTGATGATATCAGCAGAAAATGTCCTCGAACTTAGAAAAAAAGCCGATGAGATAAATACCACATTTTTGAATTCCATGAACACCTCACAGCATATAAAGGAATGCAGAACAGCATTATTTGATGCATCACAGCATTTACTATTCCTGTTTAACTCCAACCACTTTAAGTCAGATATTATACCGGAACAGCTTTCGGCTCTGGTGGATATATGTAAATTAGGGATTTCCTTGTCTGCCGGCGCTGCACAGACAAGGATTGCCTGTCAAAAAGGAAATGGTTGGGAAAAAATTTATCCTGATATAATTACGCAAGAAGAACGCATGAAATGTATAGAAATATATGATTGTTTAACAGGATATGTGAAGGAGCACGACTCTGCCTACGTTCCACCAGTATTAGAGAGGGTTCCGCCGAGTTCCGGTGAACTTCAGTCCATGCAAAAATTGTACTTTGAACAGTGTGCTGCAATTTCCAGTAAAAAGCAGGCAGACAGCCAGAAATTGAATTTGCTGCTTGGGAGGCGCAGATGATCAGATACTGCGCCAATGCCACATTTCTGATATTAAACCGACTATCATTACAGCAAATTCGAATGGAAGATCTGCAGGGAAATTATGAAATCCTGGAGTTCTTATAAGCCTCCAATTCATATGAACGGCAGTGGACTCTGCCGTCCGTGCAAAGAGTCCCTCCTTATCACATTCTCCAACCATGACCGCACAAGGGCGCATGATCTCTTCTTTTCTTATTTCATATTCCAAAAAATAATCTATTTCTTCCAAAAGGAAAACCTTTAAGTTCTCCAGATTCTGAACCTGGCTTTCCAGGCTTCTGCTCTTTGACCGGTTATCCGTTCCCCCCATAGCTCTATTAAGCGAAATAAGTGCACTATTGATATGTTTTTTCTCCAGTGCATCCTTAAGTTCCGTTCTCCATTTACTGATATCATTCTTACTTTGTATCGACCATGTAAGAGGCGGCTCCTGCAGAATAATGCCTCTCACAAGTTCCGGATATTTTCCGGCAAGCTCAGCCGCAATGATGCCGCCTGCGCTGCAGCCGACTACAAAAGCTGCTCCCGAGTCCATATATTTTATAATTTTTGCAGCATCTTCCACCTGGCTTTTTACCGAATATCCATCAGCCGTCAAATCAGAGGCGGCAATCTTCCTGCTTCTGCTGTATCCCCTTCGGTCATACGAAACAACAGTATAATGCTTTTTAAGAAATAACACAGCTTCATCGAAGTAGTCACTGTCACATGCCACACCATGAATAAGCAATACGAGAGTTCCTTCTCCTTCTTTCCTGCAAAACAGTTTGAAATCGCCATTTCTAATAGTAAATTCCATAATTTCTACCCGACAACTCTCTTATTATAATACTTTATTTTTCTGATCATATTTTCAATTAAATCAATTCCATCCCATGTGAGTGAGAAATCCAAAGCATGCCCAAAGTCCACAATGCGATCTATGCCGGAAACTTGATTTTCCACCAATAAGCCGGCAATCTTCTCATGTGAGAATCCGAGGCAAGACAATGTCTGGCATTTGGCGGTAAAGATAGGAAGCGCTTCCTCTACCTTCTCAACATTGATTTCAATAAAAAAACCGCCGGGGACCGAATATTCCCACGCTTCCTGCATCAAATGCGGAAGTTCAACTCGTACGATCAGATTATCGTCGGCAATAATTTTTACATCAGGAACATTCGCGGCCAGACAAAATGATGTCTCCCGCTTTTTTACTGCAAGTGCCGGTTCGAGATAATACCTGTTTCTGGTAAATACACTTACCTCATACCAGAATCTTTCTTTCGCTTTCCGAATGTCTTCCTGATTTCCTACCCAGCATATAATTCTCGGCGAGGAACACGCATTTTGATCATACAGAAAAGTGTCGTTATAAAATTCTCTCACGATGTCCCCTGTTTCTTCTATTTTCCGGAATATTGCTGCATCTATCATTGCCATAGAACTACGACTTCGGAAAGATAATTCTAAGGCTGTTGGCGGCAGAGGCGATTTTCTGATTTCATTTATTGTCTCGTCACCTCCCCAGACAATACGCAAATCGCACAGCTGTGACATTTTATCCGTTATCGCTTTATCATGTTCATAACAGCAGATCACCATGCGATGCTTCATTTCAGGAAACTCATTTAAGGTTTTTTTTAAGCCGTTTATAATCAAATCTGTTTGTGCAGATCGTTTTGATGACAAGCGTACAATAACATTGTTTCCGGAAAGCAGCGCCGCAGCCATACTATAGGCGAACATAACGGGGACATTGGATGGTGCAAAATGCAGCGTTGTCCCGCGTCCGAGAGTCGCTTTCAATCTATCTCCATATTGCTCTTTGTATTGCAGGATCCCTTTTTTTCTGCACCAGAACCCAAAAGTCATTACATCGGAAAAGGACCTTGAATCTTTATTATTTCTAATATTTTTTGAAAGGGAATCAAAAAAACAAATGATTTCATCCGAAAAAGGCGACTTTGGTTTTTGGTTTCTAATATCCAATAATGTATCCTGTGTTCCAAGCATAAACTTTATATTGCCAAAATCATTCATAGGTATCACTGCACCCCCTTATCTCAGCTCTTTTAAGTCTCCCAAACACTTCAAAATACACACCTTTCCGGCCACATGGACAATCATCTTCCCCTAGCAGCATCCCTTCATCTTCAGTTATAATATTGTGGCCGGGATAGCTTAAGGGCAATAACGACATTACCTGGATAATCCCTTTTTCATTTTTCTCACAAACTGCAAAATCCAAAGATCTTCGTATCAATATTCCGGAATAATCTGAACAGTGGAGATGCCCGAATTCACATTCCATAAATATACTTCCTGTCTGCTCTGCCATTCCATAATAATCATAAACGCGTACAAGGCCGCCGGTTTCTTTTAATCCGTTTCGGAAAGTGTCTTTAGTTATATTCAGGTCCTGCATTTTCTTCCATCCGCCGCCATGGATAAGAAGTCCGTTAGTCATATCGATAAATTCATTCCGCTGTTTTAATTCTAAATATAAATACTTCCATATCATATATGTAAAACCAAAAATTATAAAATCATTTTTCCCGTTCTTATCCACAAATTCTTTTACAGCTTCCAGATTCAATGTCATATCATCATTCAGCGCATATGTTTTATGGCTTGCGAATAACGAAAATCCCAATATTCCTGCAGCCCTGGCAGAATATTGCTCTTGTTTTCTTATGGTGGAAGAACTGTCAAAAATAAGCATCGGAAGTCTCTTCTTTCCGATAAAATCACTCACTATAGCAGCCAAAGCCTTTTGCTGAAGAGCTCTCGTCTCTCCGTCCAGTATGATTTGAGACTTTTGCATACCGGTAGTGCCTGATGAGGTAATTGTTTTAATTTCAGCATTGTTTCCGCAGCTGCATAACCTCATTCTTTTAAAAAGACCAACCGAAAGAAACGGTAAATCCTCATAATGTGAGACTTTATTCCCCTCATAACCATAAGCTTTTAAAATATTATCATATGGAGTACATTTTTCTTTGTGATACTCCGTCAGATACCTTAGATTTTCAGTCAGAAATATATCCTTTTTTTCCTTTTCAAGCTTATATGGGCTTTCCATAAAATTCAAATCTATGATGGACATTTTTTTCTCCTTAAATCAGTTTTTTAATTCCAGCCCGGAGTATAGCTTTTTTCCTGCGTTGTTTTTAGGAATTTCTTCTATATAATGGCTGGTAAACGCCTTGCGGCTGATATGCAGCACTTCCGAAAGCCAGCTGCAGACCTGCTCGTTTATCTGACTGTCAGTCGTATATATATGAAGTTCATCATCGCATCCGGTACACGCGAATTCCGCTCCTTCATACTTATTTATCAGAAGTTGTTCACACTCATCAAGTCCAATACGAACTCCGTATATTTTTATAAAGCGTTTCTTCCTGCCAGCAATATAATAATATCCATCTTCATCTTTTCGGGCCATGTCACCGGTTTCGAGAACACCATTGTTTTCGTCTCCGTTTATAAGATCTTTCCTGCACTGCGCATATCCAAGTGATACATTGCTTCCCATATATATAAGTTCCCCTACCGTATCCGGCTTATCGATATAATTGCCGTCCGGTGCCTTAATCAGAAACCTTCCTCCCGGAATTGGAATTCCTATACTTCCTATTTTATCCAGACATCTTTCTTCAGGGAGATAACTCATGCGGGCCGTAGCTTCTGTCTGTCCATACATAATATAAAAACGCTTTCCTTTTTCTTTTGCCCATACGGCAAATTCCTTTTGCATTGCACTGGAAAGCTTCCCCCCTGCCTGAGTAAAATACCGAATGGAAGTGAGATCCTGATTCATAATTTTGATTTTTTTCAGTAACTCATAAGTATAGGGTACACCGGAAAAGCTTGTTGCTTTTTTTTCCTTCACAAAGTCCCAGAATTCCTGCTGCACTACACTCTTTTCAGTAAGAAGAATACTTCCTCCGGAAATAAGGTGACTATTTATTACAGATAATCCGTAAGTATAATTCATTGGCAGGGAAGTGACAGGCCGTTCCTCGGGGGATAGCTGAAGATAATCTGCTATGGCCTGTGCATTTGAGACTAAGTTATCCCTGCTCAAGCGAACCAGCTTCGGATTACCCATGCTTCCGGATGTGGTAAGTAATAGGCTTAGTTCATCGCTCATATCCGGCGCTTCATTCCCTGTTGAAAAAAGCTCATATCCCTGTGCTTCATAGATCAGTTCCTTAAACATACCTGTAATTTTGTACCGCAGCTGTGTTGGTATCCAAAAATATGAGGGCTGGTATATTTCAACAAGAGTTTCTAAAAATTGTTGTTCCAGATTTTTATCGAGAAGCAGCGCGACATGATGGTTTTCAAGGCAACCCAGATAACCTATTACAGAACCGGGCATATTTTTACAAAAGCAGAAAATCAAAGCTCTTCCTTTTATTCTGTTCCCGAATTCCTTGACATATCCGTTTAATTCTCCGTAGGTAATCGATGTTCCTGAATCATCTACCAGTGCCGCCTCCCCCGCCGGATTCTTATCAATCGAAAAGATCATTTCTTACCTCCCCATATCAACTCCCAGCTTTTCCAAAATCGTTATTCCCAAGCTATACTTTCCGAATGAAGTAATATCCAGAGTATCAAACATTACATCAAACTTTTCCTCCAATTCCGCCACCATTTCAACATGCGTGATAGAATCCCATCTGGGGAAGCGGTTATATACTAAGATCTCATCATTTAGCTGACTATCATCTGCTCCCAGATTGCTTTTTACAATCCTGTTATACTTTTCTAAATTCGTCATTCTTATTTACCTCACATTTTTTTACCTGAAATATCATTCTACTCTTTCTTTTCTCCCGTAAATCAATTATTCTATAAACATACTGGGGTTGCGGGAGCACATAATGCGTAACAATCCGCAGGTATCAGAGGGCAAAATACACTTTTAACCCCGACATCATAGTATAAGGGAGACTGTCAACATGCCATTAAGCCAAACACAAATAAAAGAAATCCTGCCTCACAGATCCCCCCTGCTTCTGTTGGATTCGGTATCTGAACTCATTCCGGGAATATCTATCGTATCTTCCGTTACCATAAATCCCAAGTGGGATATTTTCTCCGGGCATTTTCCGGATTATCCGGTCTTACCCGGAATTTATATTACCGAATGCATGTCACAGGCTGCCGCCCTTATGCTTCTATCGATTCCGGAGCGGAATGGCAAGCTTCCTCTTCTGTTTCAATTGCAGCAGATACGTTTTTTACATTCCGTATTCCCGGGCGACGTTATGGAATTAAAAGCATCATTAAAATGTGAACTCGGGAGCGAAATGTATGATTGCAAAGTATCTTCCTACGTTAATGGTAAAAAAGTTGCCTATGGAATAGTTACAATGGTGCTAAAATAATTTCATTCCTGTAACAGCCAAAAAATATAGACAGCCGATTTCCCTCAGAAATCGGCCGTTTTAATTTATTCGTAATACTTTGGTGCAAGATCCAATGTCTGGAAAAACTCGTCATCATGCGCAAAAAATACTTTTGCATCATATTTTTTCTGAAGTTTACGTACTTTCTCAATCGATTTGAAAAATGCAACGGAGTCGTACAAAAGGCCGGAAGCCTTAGCCGGCGGTCCATAAATCTCGCTCGTATAAATGCAGTCCTGCGGAAGGATAATCGTTCCGCCTTCCAAGTGAACGACCAGACCTAAAAGTCCTTCCGTGTGTCCGGGCAGATTCAGTACCTCGATTCCCGGTGCAATTTCAAAATCTTCTGTTACCAGATGATATTGCTTTACAGATCTTTCCAAATCACCTTTGATATATCCTCCATGAGTTTCCGGATCGGGATTCATATGTACTGCTGCCAGAGCATTCAGATAGTCTGCTTTTGGTACATAGATGTCCGCATGCGGAAATAACTGAAGATTTCCTGCATGATCAAGATGCATATGAGACAGGATAACCGTTTTGATTTCTTCCGGCTTAACACCGCATAATGCCAACTGGTTTTCCAGTCTTTCTTCTTCCGTCTGATGTAACGGATAAATTTCCTGCATGATATTCTGCCAGTATCCTTTCATTGCATCAGGATTGCTGCCGGTATCATATAAGATGTATCCGTCGCCCGTATCGATGAGAAACGCCATAACAGGAAGCTTAATCCACTTATTCTGTACATGAGGATTTGATCTGGTTCCCGATGTGCTGCAGGCAACAATCGCATTTTTGTCTGTTTCAAGATAACCTGTGTTAAGAACGTATAACTTCATTTTTTCCTCCTTTTTCCGCACAATAGTGCTAAAAGATAATTAGTATTCACAATGGAAGCGCTTTGTAAATTCTTCTATAAGCCCACCCTGGAATTGCGGCGCCGCGATAGCAATAAGCTGACGGGCGCGCTCTTTCAGTGTCTGCCCTTGAAGCTGAGCGATTCCATATTCCGTGACCACATAATTGACATCACAGCGAGAGGTTGTAACTGTAGCTCCCTCCGCCAGAAACGGTACGATTTTTGATATAGTTCCCTTTGCTGCAGTTGCAGGCATAGCCATTATTGTTCGTCCGCCCTTTGACATATTTGCACCGCGTACAAAATCTATCTGTCCGCCTATTCCTGAAATCTGCTTTAAGCCTATTGATTCCGAACAAACCTGCCCCATCAGATCAACCTCAACACAGGAATTTATGGAAACAACATTGTCATTCTGGCAAATAATTCTGGGATCATTTACAACATCTACAGGTAAGAGTTTGACCGTCGGATTATTTCTCACATAGTCATACAGCTTATTTGTTCCCATAAGAAATGTCATGACACATTGCCCTTTATCAATTTGTTTCATTTTGTTTGTAATGACTCCCGCATTTATTAATTCTACAACACCATCGGAAATCATTTCAGAGTGGATACCCAAGTCCTTTTTTTCTTTCAAAAATAGCAGAACCGCATCCGGAATTGCTCCTATTCCCAACTGGAGACAATCTCCGTCCTTTACCAGAGAAGCAATATTTTCACCTATTTTTTTCTCCGCATCACCTATCCTGGGAGGATTAAGTTGAATTACATCTGTGTCCTCGGCAACAATATAGTCCAGTTCACTAATATGTATGAAATTATCTCCCAGTATTCTCGGCATATTCCGATTGATCTGTGCTATTCTCATCCCGGCTGATTCCGCACAGGGCTTTGTGTAGTCGCAGGATATCCCATAGGAACAATAACCATGCTCATCCGGTTCACTTACCTGAAATAAAATGACATCTGCACGCAGTTTGCCTTTCAGCAAACCGGGAATCTGTGAGAAGAAAATCGGTGTAAAGTCACCGCGCCCTTCTTCCACTGCTGCTCTGGTAGTACCTCCCAGGAAAAGTCCGTTATGCCTAAAACGATCTTTCATCTCCGGCGCACAATAGCTTGCTTTTCCCATAGCTACCATATGCACGACTTCGATGTCCCTGAAGTCATATTTTTCTGCGTTAGCCACCATTGCATCCGTAAGAATTACAGGTTCACCGCATGCATGCGCCACTACAACGCGATCACCAGATTTTATATGAGACACAGCCTCATCTGCCGAACAAATCTTATCGGCATATTTTTCTTTCCAGTTCATAAAGTTTCCTCGCTTTTATTTACTATAATAATTACCTGCTTCAAAAAATCAAATAATTCCGATACCTGCTCATTCTGCCAGATCACAAATGTCCCATATGTCCCTATTGCGCCGGTTCGGTCTGCACATGCAGATCCGCATCCACAGATGATTACCGCGGCATCCGCTCCTGAATCCTGTGTGTACATCAGTTTCACTTCCGGTAATTCACTTGTTATTCTTGCCACCAAGAGACTTCTTTCAAACTTAGGATTGCACCCGCCGCAATACTTTACATATAGAATCACTGATGTCTCCTTTGCAAAATACTGCGTGCTTCCATGAGCAGACTGTCACTGACTCCATTTACCAGAGAAACTTTTTTAAGTCCTGGCAGCTTTTCCGTGAGCTTTGTATTTACAAGACCTTCCATAGTTATATTGACCGAAGGACATCCGCTGCATTGCCCAAGCATTCTTAATGAAAGCACATCATTTTCAAAACCGGCGATCTTTATATTGCCCCCATGAAGAGAAAGTTCCGGCCTTATCTGCTCATCCAGCACCTTTTCAATTTCATCAACCGTAATTTCACTCATAGTTTCAACTCCCTAAAATTATTCTTTGATTTTTGCTATTGATTTTGCAAGTTCCTTCTTAAATCCAAGATTACCCTGCCTTGCTATCATAATGCGCTGTGCCTGAGGAGAACCCGCTCCATGCATGGATTCTGTCCGATATCCAACAGCCGCTGTTCCAAGTGCAAGATTTTCAATAAGGCGAAGAATTCTCAATCGGTTTTCTGTACTTACATCCGCAACACCACGGAAATACTTATCTACATATTTTCCAATTTTTTCATCCCGTAAGTCCTTCTCTGAAGGAGCCGTAACCATTAGTCCCCCTGCGATATCTTCAGCCAGGCGCACAATTTCATACGGGAATCTGGTCACATTCTGTTTGCAGACATTAGCCAGCAGCAAATCGATCATATATGCTCCCGACTCCGTCGGATAACCCTCGGTTGAACATGCAATTCCGCAGCAGTAAAGCGTCTCATTTAAATGAGTCATCTCAATCAATTTATCCTTCACTGCAGATGCCTTAGCCGCCCCGTTATAGTCGGCTGCCACTGCGGCTGCTCCGATCAGTACATCTCCCACACCAACCTTGCATCCACCATAAGACTGGCGGTGATAACCTGCAAATCTTTCTACCATGATTCCTGAAAACTCTGTCTCACCGTTCATGAAGATTCTTTCATTGGGAACAAACACATCATCAAAAATAACCAATGCTTCCACACCGCCGAATTCCGAGTTTCCTACATCCAGTTCGGAGCCCTCCTGCTTCCTTGTATCACAGGACTGGCGGCCTATGATCATCAATATTCCTTCACTGTCAACCGGTACGGCGAAAGAAACAGCAAATTCTTTATCATCCGGTCCCATGGATATTGTGGGCATTACAATAACTTCATGGGAGTTAATAATACCTGTTTGATGCGCCTTAGCACCACGTACGACAATGCCGTCTTCTCTCGTCTCTACAACGCGGAGATATAAATCCGGATCTTCCTGAGCATGAGGCGCTTTTGAGCGGTCTCCCTTGGGATCTGTCATAGCACCATCCACTGTCAGGTCTTTATCAGCGCAATAATTCATAAATTTTTTGAAATTTTCATGATATTTTGTTCCATATTTTTTATCTATTTCAAACGTTGTGGAAAATACCGCATTGAAGGCATCCATTCCTACACACCGCTGAAAGCATGCTGCGGTTTTCTGACCGCAAAGTCTCTGCATTTTTACTTTGTTCTTTAGATCCTCGGTATTTTGGTGAATATGCGCAAACCGATTGATTTTCTCTCCCGTATATGGTGATATTACTGTCATGAGTTCAGCATATTGCGGATCCTGCGCTAGATCGTACGTCATTCTTACAGAGTTCAGCGAAGGACGAAGTATAGGATCGTCAACCGGATTCTCCACTCGTTCGCCAAACATATAAACTTCCATTTTAAGTTTGCGAATGCTTTCGATATATTGTTCGCCTGTCATCAGTGCCATGATAATTGCCTCCTTAAATTCATTTTTGCATCTTTATTTTTTATAAATGCATTTTTGCATCTTTATTTTTTTATATCATATTTATATATTTATTTCAATATTTAATGCTCATCAAAATATTTTTCATTAAAAATGCACAAATTTATGTATTATTGATATAATATATCATTAAATTTTTGTGTATTTTTATTTTTAATATATATACGTAATTATAAATTTCAGATTTGATGCATTTTTGCATTTTATTTGATGTTGCAATATAAAAGGACAGAAGCGCTTTCTTAATACGGTCAGGGTGTAAAAAGCCCTTTTTGACACCCTGACCATATTTATTACATCAAAAATCGCCTGCATCCCTGCAGGCGACGAACTATATTTTTTATTTAAGTTAATATTAATCTTTTATATTTTTAATAAATACAAGCTTATTATGCAAAAAGCAATATCATTGTTAACCCCATACTTCTTTTGCAATTTCCTGTACGAGTTTCAGCTTTTCCCATTGCTCTTCCTCTGTCAGCTTATTTCCTTCTTCCGTAGAAGCAAATCCGCACTGCGGGCTAAGACATAAGCGTTCAAGCGGAACATATTTTGCCGCCTCATGGATACGGTTAATAATAAATTCTTTTTTCTCCAGCTCGGGTGATTTTGTTGTAATCAAGCCTAATACAACTATTTTATCATTAGACATATGGCGGAGCGGTTCAAAATCCCCGGAACGTTCATCATCGAATTCCAAATAAAATGCATTTACATTTTCCTTTGCAAAAAGATCTTCCGCCACCCTTTCATATCCTCCCTGGCAAGCCCAGGTGGAATGGAAATTCCCCCGGCAGATATGAGTGTTAATAACAAGGTCTTCCGGCTTTTCTTCCATAGCGAGATTATTGATTTGAATTAGTTTTTCAATATTTGTCTGCAGGCCTTTCTCATCCGTCCCCAAAATAAGGCACGCATTCGGATCGATACATACTCCCCATGTACAGTCATCAAACTGGATATTCCTGCAGCCCGCCGCATACAAATCCCGGATGACCCGTTTGTATCCTTCTGCAATATCATGTATCAGTTCTTCCTCATTTGGATAGATAGTTTTAGTTTTTTCCAGATTATCCGGAGTGATCATCTGAAATAAAAACTGTGCGGGTGCCGGAATTGTCTGTCTGGCAACGACCGTTTCGTCTTCAAGACATTTCACGAACTTAAAATGTTCTACAAAAGGATGATCGCCGACCGATACTTTTCCGGTTAAGAATGTATCATCGATCAATGCCGGTTCTCCATGAAAAGGTATCCCCTTTTTTGTTTTTTCGTGACCTACACCATTAAATGCCCACATAAAATCGAGATGCCAGGAACTTCTCCTGAATTCCCCATCTGTGATGACCGGCAACCCGATTTTCTTCTGTTTTTGTATCAAATCTGTAATCGCCTTATCTTCCGTTGCTTTTAATTCTTCTATACTGATTCTTTTTTCTTCATAATCTTTTCTCGCCTGCTTTAAATAATCAGGTCTTAAAAAACTTCCTACAATATCAGATTTAAAAGGTGCGTTATTTTTCATTTTCCATTTCTCCTGTCTTCTTGCGTTTTATAATATTTAATTTTGCCTAGAGCTGAATTCTCATCGTTTTTGCTGCCTCAACCAAATTTTTAAGACTCGCATCCGTTTCCGAAATGCCTCGTGTTTTCAAACCGCAGTCCGGGTTTACCCACAGATTATTCTTGTCTATCTTTTCCAGCATTTTCTGCAAAGCCCGGACAATTTCCTCGACTGCAGGCACTCTCGGAGAGTGGATATCATATACTCCGGGTCCAACCTCCGTCTGAAAATGTTTTGCCTGCAACGCATCAATGATAGTAAGCTTTGAGCGGGATGCTTCAAACGAAATAACATCCGCATCCATATTATCAATATCCTTTACGATTTCCTCGAATTCGCTGTAGCACATATGTGTGTGAATCTGTGTTTCAGGTTTCGTTTTACTATGGCAAAGGCGAAATGCAGGGATCGCCCAGTCCAAATATTCGCTGTACCATTCTTCTCTTCTGATGGGAAGCTTCTCCTTAAGTGCGGCTTCATCTATCTGTATGATTTTAATTCCCGCCCTTTCCAAATCACACACTTCTTCCCGGATCGCAATTCCTATCTGATATGCCATCGCCTGAAGGCTGACATCTTCTCTGGGAAATGACCAGTTTAATATGGTAACAGGTCCGGTAAGCATTCCCTTAACCGGTTTATCGGTCAAGCTCTGCGCATATTCTGAATATTTAACCGTAATGGGTCTGATACGCTTTACATCTCCAAAGATAATCGGCGGTTTTACGCATCTTGTCCCGTAAGACTGGACCCATGCCTTCTCCGTGAACACATATCCGGCAAGATTTTCACCGAAAAATTCCACCATATCATTGCGCTCAAATTCTCCATGCACAAGTACATCCAGACCAAGTTCTTCTTGTTTTCTAATACAATCCTCTATAAATGAAAATACTTGCCTGTCGTATGCCTCCTTATCGATTTCACCTTTTCGAAAACTGCTCCTGTTCTTCTTCACCTCCAAAGTCTGCGGAAAGGATCCGATTGTCGTTGTTGGCAACAGCGGCAATTGAAAATAATCCTTTTGGATCTGTTTTCGTTTCTTCCTGTCCGCTTTTCTTCTGAAATCCTCATCGGAAAGTTCCGAAACATCCGCCTGTACCTTCTTATCCTCATACAGCCTGACTGCCTCAAATATTCTTTGATTATCTCCATACTCATGGGACTTTTCAAAGTCTTCTCTTTCTGCCAGGTCAGAAAGTTCTTTCAGTTCATACAACTTTTCCTTTGCAAACGAAAAACGTTCCCGAATACCACGCTCAAGCTTTGTTTCACTTTCCAGGGTATAAGGCACATGGAGCAAAGAACATGAAGTTGATATAACAATGTGCGAAGCATGTTGTCTAATCTCTTCAATCAAGTTCAGCGCTATTCTATAATTACATTTCCAAATGTTTTTTCCGTTCACAACTCCGGCAAACAAGACTTTATCCTCCGGAAATCCATATGCTTTAATAAGCTCAAGCGTCTTCTTCCCTTCAAGGAAATCCAACCCGATCCCATCAAAATCTAAAGCCGCAAGCTCCTCATAACAATCCCTCACATCCCCAAAATAGGTCTGAAGCAACACCTTTAGTTTATTTTTTCCTTTCAGGATTTCTTTATATAACGTTACAAATCTCGTAATATCCTCTTTTGACAAATCCGTTACCAGCGCCGGCTCATCAATCTGTATCCACTCCGTACCAAGCTGCCCAAACCTTTCGAACATATCCCTGTAGCACTGAATGATATCTTCCATAAAATCATCAGCGTTTTTTCCGTCATTATATTTCGCAAGTTTGAGAAATGTAAACGCGCCGATTACGACCGGCTTTGTTTCTATCCCAATAGCCTTTGCTTCTTCATATTCATCGAATGGTTTATTTCCGGAAAGTTCGATTTTCGTATTCTCATAAAGCTCAGGCACTAAGTAATGATAATTCGTATTGAACCACTTCTTCATGGCAAAAGCTTTTACATCGCCCTGTACGCCCTGATACCCTCTTGCCATCGAAAAATAAACTCCCTGTTCACTTAGATTCAGCTCCCTGTATTCCCCGGGAATCGCATTCAGCAAAATGGTCGTATCCAGCATACCATCATAAAACGAGAAATCATTGGAAGATATATAATGAATGCCGGCGTCCTTTTGTAACCGCCAGTTTTCGTTTCTTAAAGCCTTTCCTACGGCATTTAAATTACCTTCCGTTATTTCTCCGCGAAAATATTTCTCTGACGCAAACTTTAATTCTCTTAACTTTCCTACTCTCGGAAAGCCAGTCACCGCACTTCTCATCGTCAATCCCCTTGCTATTTATATCAATACTATTTATAAATAGCATAAATTATTTTTTCTAAATTGCAAAATACAAAAAAATACACGTTTGACATAGTTTTAAACTATTTCAAACGCGCACTTTTGTCCATTTATTCCTTATCTTTTTATTTATAGGCATCATTTTACATCCCGATGCCTTAGCCAATATACGGCAAACAAAATGCAGAGAAGAAGATATATCGCGCAGCTTATAAGAAACTGTCCCAAATTGTACGACATACTGCCATCCGGCTGATTAGCACGCATTCCAAGGCTAAAAAGAGAATACGGGAATAAATGTCCATAGCCTTTGGAAATCATTCCTATTCCGGTAATACCGCCAATCAATGCGATTCCCACCGGAACGGCAAAGCTTCGGATAACGAGAGATAGGCAGAGTTGTACGGCACAGATTACAATGGCTCCGGCAGTACCGGTCAGAAGCCACTCCGGCAATTGGGGCGGTATGGGCGAAGAAAGTCCTGTAATCTTTCCACACAATACAAATAATATTCCGATCCAAATCTGAGTTAAAACCACCATAGCCGAAGCCGATAAAAGCTTTGCGAAAAACAAACTGCTTATAGGTACGGGGGATGTCATAACAGCATTCCAATTATAGTTCATATGCTCCAGGCGGTACAGATAGGAGCAATACACACCTATAATGGCAGGAAGAAAGAAAAAACAGGTAAATAAGGTATGCTGTGTCCACAAGCTGTACCATTCTTTCTGTAAAATTCCTATATTCTGCACATAGTTAAAGGTTCCCATAAAGGCAGGCAGTATCGGAAGGAAGATAAATGCAAGCCACACAGGACTATGCCGCAGCTTCATCCATTCCGCCTTTAGAATACGATAAAACATAATCACATCTCCTTTCTTACAAACAGGATACGGCCGGTACAATAAATAACAAGAAAGGCCAATACAAGAATAAAAAATCCTGTCCAATCGATTTCAGACCAGTAATAAGCAACAATACGGGTCTCACGGTTCCAATCCATTCCGGTAAGCATAAGTACGCCATAATAGCCCCATGGAGTCATCTTGGAAAACCAGGGCGGCAGATACATGGAAAAAAGTCCTCCAAAGCCTCCGATCAGCCCTACGGTAAGGGAAACCATCTGATTGACAAACAACAGGGATAAAATCTGCTGCAGCAATAAGAGGGTAACAGTTACACAGAATGTAAAAAGGAGATAGTATCCCATCCGGTCCAAAGGTGCCGCTCCTGCAAACCCTTTTATATATCCGGTCAGAAGCATTACTCCAATCTGCAAAAGAATTACGAAAAGTACGTAACAAGCACCGCACAGCAGCTTTGCATCAAACAGCCTTGCAGCGGGCATAACTGTTTCCAGAAGCTTTAAGGTCTGCCCCTTATGTTCTATATCACTGAGCTTTGAAGCAATTACAGCCGTAATTACCGGCATAAAAATTGCATTAAGCACGGGAAAATGGTACAGACACGCTAACCAGCCCTGCGCAAGATCATAGTCATCCATGTTACGAAATGAATAAAGCTCCCATAAAAGCTGAACGCCAATTAAGGCGACAACAATTATCCACAGCTTTCTATACCGGCTTTTCCTACATTCAACAAGCAAGGCCTTAATCATAGGCTCACCGCCGTTCCGGTCAGTTCCAGAAAAATATCCTCCAGACTTTTTTCACGCTGTTCAATGCGCACCACCTGAATGTTATGCTCAAATAATTTTTTCGTATAACGAGCCAATTCCAAATCATCAAAGGCTGGCAGAAGAAGGTACTCCTGCTGTTTTTCAACGGCAATTTCCTGTTCCTGTAAAATAGATGCACTCCGCTCGTTATCCAGTGTGCGTATAGCGATACGGCGGCTGCTCTTTTGGTGAAGAGCGGATAAGCCGTTCTGGAAAACAAGCTCTCCTTTACTTATAATTCCCACATTGGTGGCCATCTGATCAATTTCACTGAGCAAATGACTGGAAACCAATACCGTCATACCGCATTCTTTAGGCAAAGAACAGATTAATTCCCGCATTTCCTGAATACCCGCCGGATCAAGACCGTTGGTGGGCTCGTCCAGAATCAAAAGCTTCGGACTTCCCAAAAGGGCACAGGCCAGTCCGAGACGCTGCTTCATACCAAGAGAATATTGGTCTGCTTTCTTATCCTTCTGCTTTTCAAGACGGACAATATGCAGAACCCTGTCGATTTCTTTTTCGGGCAGACCTTTCAATGTACAAATGATCTGAAGATTTTCATAACCGTTTAAATGTCCGTAATAGCTGGGAGACTCTATAAGAGATCCAATATCTTTTAATATCGGTATCCGGTTTTTAGCGCTAACCGTTTTTCCAAAAACTGTGATACTTCCCGAAGTGGGCTTTACCAGTCCGAGTATCATTTTCAATGTAGTTGATTTGCCTGCCCCGTTGGGACCGAGAAAACCATATACGGCTCCCTCCGGAACAGACAGATCCAGATCCTTTACGCGCAAGTATTTGCCATATTGCTTACACAAGCCGTTTGTTTTAATGATATCAGCCATTTCAATACCGCCTTTCATAGTTATCAGTTGGAATACAAAAAACAGCATAGCATAGCCGGCTTACATAGACTTGTAAGCAACCTTACGTTTACCTTAAATATGAAATAACAGATATGAAATTTTTTTTATATACTTTATAATAAGTGCAGGTGATGGATATGAATAATATTTTTGAATGCAGGCTTCTGTTAGTGGACGACGAGCCTGAACTGCGGAAGATGCTGAAGGACATCCTTCAAAAAGAAGGATTTCAGAAGATATTAACGGCGTCTGATTGTAAGCAGGCAATGGAATTATTTCAAACAGCAAAACCGGACGGGGTGATTCTGGATGTTTCCCTGCCTGATGGTGATGGCTTTTCCCTGATGCGGGATTTTAGAAGTATATCGCCCGCTCCCGTATTGTTTCTGTCGGCCAGAGATGAGGATGAAAACCGCCTGCTCGGTCTGGGACTTGGTGCGGATGATTATATTACGAAGCCTTTTCTGCCCAGAGAACTGCTTCTTAGATTAAAAGGAGTTTTAAACCGCACGTATTTCCCCGTGTCGGTCCGGCAAATTGAAAAACCGGTTTTTCGCCTCGGTGAGACAGAAGTGAATCTGAACAGTGCCACGGTAAATCATAAAGGCAAATTGATGACATTGACAGCAAAAGAGTTTGTTTTGATAGAAAAATTATATGAAAACAGAGACAGCATTGTGACCGGAGACAGTCTTTGCAGGGCGGCATGGGGAGACGATTTGTACGGATACGAAAATACACTGATGGTGCATATCCGGCGTTTACGGGAGAAAATAGAACCTGAGCCCTCCTCTCCCTGTTATCTTCTCACTGTGCGGGGATTGGGGTACAAATTGATCGGAGTGAGCAAAGTATGAAAAGTATGATAAAAATTTTGGCACGTTATATAGGAAGTGCCGCAGGTATCGCATTAATCCTGCTGACCCTGAATATCGCCTTGCTTTTCTTCTGGCTAATGGCGTTCCAGCAAGAAAACGGATATGCATACCGGGTTTCCGAGGTCGCAAAAGGACTCCAGAAACAGGGAAATCAATATACACTTTCAGAAACCGCAAAGAAGGCGATGAATACCCGTTATGAATGGGGAATGCTGCTTAATGAGCAGGGTAGAATACTTTGGAGCATGAACTTGCCAAAGGAGCTCTTCAAAAACTATACGGTACCCGAGGTCGCCGGATTTACCAAATGGTATCTTGAGGATTATCCTGTTTATGTCTGGCGGCATAATGACGGACTTCTGGTAATGGGATGTCCCAAAGGGAGCATCTGGAAAACGGATTTTCAGATGCCACAAAAAGTAATGGATAAAACTCTCGTATGGATACCGATGATGCTTTCGTTAAACGGACTTGCGGCCGTGCTGCTCGCTTTGATGTTTGGAATGCGTTTATTCCGGTCTTTTCGCCTGCTTGCCGACGGCATAGAGCAAATGGCCAAAAAGCAGGCGGTGGAGCTGCCGGCTAATGGCATTTTAGGGGATCTTGCCATCCTTTTGAACCAGACCTCGCTCCAATTGCAAAGGCAGGAGTCCGCCCTGAAAAAAAGAGATTATGCCAGAACCTCATGGATTGCCGGTATATCCCATGACATCCGTACGCCTCTGTCAATGGTAATGGGATATGCCAGCCAGTTGGAAGAAAATGTAGAGTTATCCCCATCCGGCAGAGAACAGGCCTCTATTATCCGCAAACAAAGCGAAAGAATCAAAACACTGGTAGAAGACTTAAATCTTGCTTCAAAGCTTGAGTATGATATGCAGCCTCTGGACAAATCAGAGATGCTCCTTGCGCCTCTGGTACGGAAAGTATTGGCTGATTTCTTGAATGGGGGACTTCCCGAGATATATTCCATAGATGTGCAGCTCGATCCTTCCGTCGGAAACATTAAAATTTCAGGGGATGAAAAACTGCTGAAACGAGCGGTCTTCAACTTGATCGATAATAGCGTACAGCATAACCCTCAGGGCTGCGACATTAAGATTATGCTGTACAGGCAATTCTCTCACTTCATACTCTCTGTTGCTGATAATGGAAGCGGTTTTTCAAAAGAAGCTTTGAAGCAGTTAAATCAGAAGGAAATTCCGGCCGGGGTACCAAGTCATGGACTTGGACTCACGATTGTCCGGCAGATAATCAAGGTTCATGAAGGAACAGTGGAATTCAAAAATCTTCCGTCAGGAGGATGTGAAGCTGTTCTGACCTTGCCCTGCTGATATATTTTTATTTTAATTTCTGAGACGCCTTCCACATGGCTGCATATTTTCCATGCTGTTCAAGCAGCTCCTCGTGTATTCCATTTTCCACAATTCTTCCATCATTTACTACCAGAATCTGATCCGCATGTCTCACGATCGGCAATGTATGTGCTACCATGATCACAGTCTTATCTGTTTTCATCAACTGCGAAATGGCTTGCTTCACCAGTAATTCATTTTCAATGTCCAAAGATGCTGTTGCCTCATCCAAAAGAATGATCGGACTATTCTTAATCAATGCTCTTGCTACGGACAACCGTTGTTTCTCCCCTCCTGACAACCGATTTCCGTTTTCCCCGACCTGCGTGTCATATCCATTTTTCATATCTCTGATAAATCCATCACAATTTGCCAGCCTGCAGGCTTCTTCTACTTCTTCATCCGTTGCATCCGCTCTTGCATACCGGATATTGTTCCTTACCGTATCATTGAACAAAAATACATTTTGATCAACTGCCGAAATATTTGACAGTACCTGTTCGGACGATGCTCCTTTGGTATCACACCCGCCTATTCTTATCCTTCCGCAATCCGGAAGATAGTATTTTGCTATTAGATTAAGAATAGTGGATTTACCCGAGCCGGAATCACCTACAATTGCAGTAAAGCTATTCTGCCTGATTATGAAGCTGACATCCTTTAATACTTCCTCTCCACGGTTATAGGAAAATGCAACATGTTCAAATTCAATACCGGAATCCATAGGCTGGAATCCTGTCACGTCTGCCGCTTCTTCCTCTTCTCCCAGAATTCTTTCAATATTTTCCCTGGACAGCATCAAATTCTTATAGGATAAAAAAAGAATGAACAGCGAACCATTGGACTTCGCCACATACAAGGGAAGCATAGTCAGTAAAATCAATAACTCCGGTGTTATTGCCCTTTGCAGGTAAGCATTTACAGTTAACATAATAATAATCGGAAGAGCCAGCCAGCTGATTCCCATGTAAATGGAGCCAATTGGAAGCACTACTTTTTCAAACTGATAGCTGATATCTGAATAATCCTTCATAGCTTTTGTCAGGACTTCATTTTTTCTTCCACCCATGCCATAGGCCCGAAGCGTCTGCATTCCTGATATGTATTCCGTAATGGCACTGACATTTTCCTGTCTTGCCCTGTTCTTTTTTGTCCCATGAAATTTTACCTTCCGTATCGTCAGGTACATGGTCGGAATCAGCAGTAAAGATGAAATAATAAGAACAATTCCCACCGGCAGATATATGCAGGCCGCTGCCAGTCCGGATGCCATTACAAGAACGGAGAGTTTCACAATATCCGAAAGCTTATGGGTAAGAATTTGTTCATAATCAGCCACTTCACTGGATGCTCCATTAATGTAAAATCCGGTTTTGTTCTTTATAAAACGGTTCAGCGGTATTCTTTTCATCTTATCGCCAAGAGCGATCCTGATGTTTCTGCTTACATCGGAACCACCAATTTGGCTGCCTACATAAGAGACCGAATACAGAATAAGCCTTGTAATAAAAATTCCTGCAACAACAAAGGTCAGAATGAACAACTCGTTAATATGAATGCCTGAACCAAAAATCAGTTCCAGTATCTGATACAATATCAAAAAGCTGCTGATACTAAGTAATCCTTCCACGACGATTCCTGTTATGGACAGCTTTAACATTCTTCCCATCCGGAATACTTCTTGTTTTTTCACACTAATTTCCCTCCATTTTCACTTTACTCTGCGAAGGAGAAATATACTGCATCTCTCTTGCCGTATTGTAATCTTTCCATGCCTTTGCAAAATATGTGCTATTTTGCAATATCTCATCCCAAGTCCCTACCCGGTCTATCGTTCCGTGCTCTACCACCGCTATCCGGTCACAGCTGCGTACGATTCCAAGTCTGTGCGCCACAATAATAACAGTCTTTCCCCTGCAAAGATTCGAAATTGCCTGATCGATTTCTATCTGATTTTCCGGATCTGCCGAACTGGTCGCTTCATCGAGGATCAATATAGGTGCATTTTTAAGAATTGCTCTCGCAATACAGATTCTTTGTTTCTCACCGCCGGAAAAGCGACCGGAATAGCTTCCGACCAAGGTATCATACCCATCCGGCAGCCCCATGATAAAATCATCGATCTGAGCTGATTTTGCCGCTCCCCTCACTTCATCTAATGATGCCGTCTCTTTTCCCATCGCTATATTTTCAAATACGCTGCCGCTTGTTAAAAAGCTCTGCTGAAAAACAATGGAAATATTTTTTAACAGTTCTTCATAATTGATATCTTTTACATTGACACCGCCAATCTTAATTTCTCCCTCGGTGACATCATAAAATCTGGATATCAGCTGAACTGCTGTCGTCTTTCCGGTACCGGATTCTCCCACAAATGCAATCTGCTCCCCATGTCCGATATGCAGATTGCAGTTACTTAAAACCGCTTTCCCTTTTTCATAGGAAAACCCTACGTCAGACAATTCAATATCATGCTTCTCCGGAAATTCTTCTGTTCCCTGAAATACCGCAGTGTCCAGAATGTCTTTTACTTGCGCGACCCCATTCATAACATACGAAAGACTGGTCGCCATTTCCTGCAAAGGCCTGATATCCGTCAGATATTGCGTTCCCACAAATGCAAACAAAAGCAATACGCTTGCTTCGATAGAGCCATTCATAAACCAATAGCCGCCAAGTGGTACAATAAACAAAATGCTGCACTCCAGAAGCACGATATAAATAGCATACAGCGGCCCGGTAGCTCTTGAAATATCTCCCCATAATGTGTGGGTTTCTTCAATAGCACCTGCATACTTTCTGAAGGATTTCGTACCCATATTGTACGCTTTGATCAGCCGCATGCCATTTATATATTCAATGATCGCTTCGGAAAGATAACTGCCGGTCCGATTGACTCTTTCCATATATTTGCTCATTCTCCCAAACATTACAGCCATAACTCCACCAATAAAAAGTAAAGGAAGCAAACTGATCAATGCTAATGGCACATTGACCGTACACAGATATGTAAAGATTACGATCGGTCCTGAGAGGTAAAGGACCAATTCCGTTAAATGGTGTGCTAAGAACAATTCCAGCTTTTCTATACTCTCATTCATTACTGTCTTGATTTCTCCGCTGCTTCTTTCATTCAGACTCCCCAGCGGCATCTTAGACATATGTTCCGTAACCATACAGCGCACTTTATACAGTGTGCGGTATGCTCCCTTATGAGACAGAATACCGCCAAACGGTATCATCACGTGCCGAATGAGAATACTGATAACGGCCACCGCCCCATACTGAGCTGCCAGCCAGACGCTGCAATAGCCCTTTACTGTGGCATCTATTATCTTATAAAAAACATAGTATGGAACTGCGGACATTACACTTGCTGTCAGAGACGCAATAATTGCAAAATAAATATAATATTTATCCTTTCCTGCCCATTCCATCAGTAAGGATAATCCTCCTTTTTCTTTTATTTTCTTATTTTTATACATATCAGTCACTCTCCTAATATTTAAATTTTTTTCCAAGTCTACGAGTATAGTAAATCATCCGAATTTATGATACAATATTTTCTATCCACTTGAGTCCTATTTGAATGTGACAACGTCCCATATGTACATTTTGGGAGAAGAGGAATACATAATGAAAAACATTGTCAATGATTACTACCGGAAAATATTTGAAAATGGGCTGTTTGAACCCTGTACTGCACCGGCGCAGTTTCCGTTTGCCGGGGAATGCTGGAAAGCAAATGAATTCATCGGTCATGGTTATTACTGGATCTACAATTCCGGAAAGCATTATAATATTAAAATCCATGATTTTTGCTTTCATGAAGATTCTGTTGTAGATATGGCAATTCCAGAATGTTTGAGCGTCACTTATTATAAGTCTATTTCCGGTGAAGAACTGACGCCTTATAAACGGTTGAACAACTATGTGGTCAAAAGCTTTTTAGGCGGTTATGAGCCTTTTAAAGCGCTTATTCATAAAAATATTCCTATTCAGTCCATCGGAATCGAATATGAACCGTCCTATTATGAGCCTTACCTTAAAGAGCAATATAAAGAATTGTATCAAAGCCCTCAGGATGCTTTTAAAAGTATTGATGAATCTATAGATTTTCCTGAAATGACCATGCTTTTAAACCAGCTTTCAGCCTATCGCGGAGAAGGTATTTCAGCAGAATTATTTTATGATGCCAAAGCTGCGGAAGCTTTGTCACTGGTCTTTGAACATCATCGAAAAATAAACCAGCAGAAGATCATGTCCATTTCCAATGCAGACAAGCGCCTGTTAGACATTGTAACTGCCTATATCGGTGATCATTATGCAGACGAATTGTCTATCGAACAGCTTTGTAAAATTGCATGTATGGGGTCCACCAAGCTCAAAAAAAGTTTCAAAGCCTATTTGGGCAGTACTATTTCGGAATATATTCAAAGTACACGGATCGGACAGGCTGAACAGCTGCTCGCCTACACTGATTTATCCATCGGCCAGGTAGCACAGGCCGTAGGATATTCCAACGCCGGACGTTTTGCCGATCTATTCCGAAAAGCCAACGGTGTTCTTCCTATGGAATATCGTAAAATCAGCCGCGGATAATTTCCACGGCCGATCTTTTCCTTTTAGCTACAGCAATAACTCTGTCATTTTCTTTCTGGTTTTTACCGTTATCTCATAATCTTCCTTAAGCTGTCCCTGATCCATAACTAAAATTCTGTTACATACATTACACGCGAATTCATAGTCATGGGTTACAATAAATATTATCTTACCCTCCTTTGCAAGCATCCTTATCAGATCACAGACACGCAGCATGCTGTCATAATCCAAACCACTGGTTGGTTCGTCAAATATTAGAATTTCCTTATTGCATAACATACCAACAGCGACGGCGAGCCTTTGCTTCTGGCCTCCCGAGAGCAAAGCAGGATGACATTCTTCATAATCATCCAGATTCAATTTTTCCAATATCCGGGATATTTTTCCGGCATCTATTCCGCTCATTCCGTAGGAACATTCATTTCTGACACTATCTGCAAACAATTCATAGTCAACATCCTGAAATACCATATAGCCTAAAGAGCAGCGCTGCTTTTCCTTAAGTTCGTTACCCTTATAAAATATATGTCCTTCCAAAATACGGTTCAATCCGCATAAGGTTTCTGCCAGCGTCGATTTTCCGGCACCGTTATGACCGGCTATTCCTATAATTTCTCCTTCCGACGCCTCAAAGCTGATATTTCGGATTACAGGTTTCTTCTTATATCCGGCACTCGCATTCACTACGTCCAATGTACACTTCTTATGGCCGGATTTGTTTTGACTCAAATTTTTCTGAATTGGTAATTCAACATTTCTATCCAATAACCTAAGTCCCTTTTGTACCCTCGTTTCATCAGACAGTGCAAAAAAATCGGATGCCAGATATTCTCCGCAAATTCTGCCCTCCTCTAAATGGATTACTCTATCCACTATTTCTTTCAGATAATATAAACGATGCTCCGTTATAATGATAGTCTTGCCAAGCTGCTTCAAAGCACATATCTGCTCTTGCAGTCTCTTCACCGCATGTGCATCCAGATTTGCCGATGGTTCATCCAGAAGATATATCTCGGGCTGCATGGCATATACGGAGGCAAACGCTATCTTCTGTTTTTCTCCGCCGGAAAGATGAAATAGATTTTTTCCAAGCAGATTTTCCACGCCTGTCTCTTTTGCAGTTTCGGTAAATCGTACTTTTAATTCTTCCCTTGGATATGCCATATTCTCAATCCCAAATAATATTTCACTATCCGTGTCGATATTAAAAAACTGGGAACGGGGATTCTGGTAGACTGTTCCAATCTGTTCCGCAATCTCATACATTTTCATTTTTTCCACATCATTCCCATTTACGAAGACCTGTCCTTCGATTTCTCCTTCATAGTAATGTGGAATCAGCCCATTTATCATGCGCAAAAGAGTGGTCTTACCACATCCGCTTCTGCCGGAAAGCAGTATGCATTCCCCATCCCGCACTTCTAAATTTACTTTTTGAAGGTTCAGCCTGGAGGAACCTTTATACCGGAAAGATATATTTTTAATTATTACCATATATTCCCTCCCCGGATACATAAAACTGTTACTGCCACGGCACACAACATGCAGATATAATCTGCCGTCTGGAATCTCACCTCAGCAAGCGTCGTTCTCTTTTTGGGATTTTCAATTCCTCTCGTAATCGCTGCGCAGGACAATTCATCAGCCCTTCTGGATGCCGACATCATCATCGGCACATAGAAGCACTCTATTGTTCGGACAGGATGTATGAAAAAGCCTCCCCGCAGTCCTCTCATAGCCATTGCTTTCTTAATTGCGCGCCTATCTTCGCCAATAGACGGAAAATATCTTAATAACACCGTAAGCGGAATAATAATTGTCCTCGGTACGAAAAGCTTGGAAAAACTCGCCATAATCTCGCTTACCCTGACCGTCTGGATCAGCGCGGCACCTAATGTTCCTGCAGGAATCACTTTTCTTATAAACCTGATACCTACCGCAACGTAAATCATCCACGAGTCGCCGAAATATCTGCTGATCAATACATCTAACAGCACAAAGATAAAATATGTAACTCCCATCTTTAAAGAGAATCCTAAAATGCCGCAGCATGCGCACAGAAGAAGAATGGATGCCATGAGAATGAATTCACTATATATGGATGAACTGACAAAAATCGCAATATTTGAAAATAATATTAACAAAAATAATGTTCTCGGATCCAGCTTTATAAACCCCTGACGCTTTTTATCAACCTTAACTTTCAGAAAATTCATGCTGTCATTCCTGCTTTTTCAAACTGCTTTCTTAATAGGATTTTTCCAGCAATGGCACTGATTAAACCCGTTACAATAATAGATACGATCATTGCGGGCAGCATCCAGTTCTGTGCGGTTGCTCCCATTGTATCCACATAAGATTGCTCCGTTCCCTTTCCGACCATATAAGAAAAATAACTGTCCCTGTTAATCCAAAGCATTAGGTATGATCCCATCGGATTCAAAGAAAATATAACGAAGCTAACAATATTTAATGTTATATTACGAAAACGGCCTGCACCTGCGATGAAATCTGCTACAATTCCAAGCAATACCAAAGCGATTGACCACATCCAGTACATCCCTGTAACAAACATCAATAATCCGATCACCACTCCAAGAATGATAACCGGTCCATGCTTCGGCACTTTCGCAATCAATAACATATATGCAGGTCCTGTCAGCAGCGCAACTGCACAGGGCATTAGAAAGGTAAGCACCGGATTAGGTGCGAGCAAGCCGGCACCCAGCATCATAAGAACAAGAAATACCGCACAAAATATACCTGTTGTCACAAGATCCCTTACTGTAAGATTTTTGTTTTGATGTGTAATTGTTTTCATCACATACCTCCGTTTCTGGTTAGTCGCAGCTAACCAAATTGTATTTTACATATTGAGTGGTAAAATGCAATAAAAAAACGAAGTGTACGTCTGATTCGAATATTTTTGAGTCCGATATGTATATAGTGCAAAAAATTACATTACTTACTCATACTTAATTTGAGTTGTCTAAAGCAAATATGGTTTTACAAAGTCTTATGCCTGTTTTTGTACGAAAGATCTTATTAAGCGCAAAGTTGATAGCATTTACACCTATTCCATCCTCATACATATTAACAAGAAGATCTGCCTCCACAAGTATCTGATAATCTAATCCGTCTATTTCATTATATGTATGATGATGCCCTACCAAATAACAGACTCTTTCTATAACGTCCGGGTGATAGCAAAGCTCTGTCAGCATTTTTTCAGCTATTGGAGGGCCTTCCAATTCCTGATAATTTCCGCTTGCACTTTGATATTTCATTTCTGCCGCTTTAATTCCGATGTCATGAACGATAGCTGCCGTCTCTAAAATAAATTGTATGTTCTCTTCAAGCTTTTCTTCCTTTCCAATAAGGCTCGCAAAACTGTACACTTTAATAAAATGCTGAATCCGTTTTGGATCGCCCGAATAATAAGCCACCATCTTTTGAATTAATCTCTCTGCCTCCATAGCATTTCCTCCTTTTTCTAATTAAAGCGCAGTACCCTTCGAAGGTTTAAACAATTTTAAAATATTAGCTCCTTCGTGTTCCAGCAACTTCATCTTTTTATCGACACCCCCGGCATAACCGGTCAAGCTTCCATTCGCGCCCACAACTCTATGACAGGGTATGATAATGGATATGGGATTATGTCCTACTGCTCCCCCGACTGCCTGGCCGGACATATGCTCTTTATTGGTACGGGCCGCCACGATTTTTGCAATTTCACCATAAGTAGTGATTTCTCCATAAGGAATTTCGCACAAAATATTCCATACAGTCTGCCGGAATTCTCCGCCGGTTGGAGCCAAAGAAAGCTCGGAAATAGCTGGCTTTTCTCCTGCAAAATACCTATCGAGCCAATCCTTTGCATCAGAAAATACTGGCAAATCATCCTTTCCCGCCACCTTTTCCGTTAAGGTACCTCCGTAGTATTTTTGGCCTTCCATCCACAGACCGATCAGGCTGTTCCCATTGCCGGCCAGCATTATTCTGCCCAAAGGCGAAGAATAATTTGTTGAATAAAGCATATCCGCTCCTCCTTCATTTATATCTATCATCAATTCCATATTACAATGAATTCCACAAATTAACGGTTGCATAACTGCGCCACGGATGCCATGTCTGCGCTAAAGTCAGTATTTCTTTCGGTGCTAACGGAGCAAGGGCTTTCTTTACACCATAATCGGTATCCAAGAAAACATCAGGCCATCCCATAGCCCGCATGGCAATGTACTTCGCCGTCCACGCTCCGATTCCCGGGATATCCATTAATACCTTCACTTCCCGCTCAGGCCCCGAACACAGATTAACATCTATTTTTTTCTGCGCGAATATGCGGGACAGTTCCAGTATTGTTCTTGCACGCGCCGATGTAATCCCCAGAGGACCCAAATGATTTTCAATCGATCCTCCCAGCGCGATCATACGCTCAGGCGCGGGGAATACATGTGTCAGCCCCTCTATACCGGTTTGAAGGGGCGTTCCATACGTTTCTGCCAGTCTGGCCGCCAATGTGCCTGCCGCCTTAACGCTAATCTGCTGTCCCAGCACCGCACGTACAGCCATTTCATAGGGCTCAAAGCATCCCGGAACTCTTGTGCCGGAAACAAAAAAATCAGACCGAATATCGTTCATGGATGAAAGAACTTCACTTACGGCTTCCGGATCGCAATATAAATCAAATAAGCACCGAATTCTAGCCAGTATCTGCGGCAATACCGAAAGCAAGGCAGAGGATATCGTGACATTCAATACATTTTGGGCTGGTTTATTCGTTACCCGTATCCATCCGCAAGCCTCTTTCAACTCTCCTGATACCAAACGAACCGTACGCATATATGATTCCTCATCAACTGCTTCTACACCGGAAATTGCACGCTGGGCCAGGAATTTCAAAATACGGTCCCATTGATAAGGCGGGCGGTAACCCAGAGCTAATGTCACATCAGTCTGCCGTCTTTCTTCCCCGGGAGCCAGCTTCCGTAATGCGGTAGGCGACATTCTGTACTGCTTTTTAAATAAATCATTGAAACGTCTTAAGCTTCCAAAACCGGACGCCATCGCAATATCCAATATGGAAAGACTTGTATCGGTCAGCAGATTTTTTGCAAGAAGCAGTCTGCATGTTTGCAAATATTGCACCGGAGATACATGATATTCTTCAGTAAAGGCCCGTCGTAAATGACGGCTTGTACATCCAAGTCTTTGTGCAAACTCTTCGAGGCTCTGTCCGTTTCCGCAGTTTTCTTCTAATAATCTTGTTGCCCTGCTTACAAGAGATGCCGTAGCATCCACGGCTGATGTGCCGGGAGCAATCTCCGGCCTGCATAAAAGACATGGGCGGTAGCCTGCCTGTTCTGCTTCTGCCGCTGTAGAATAAAAGGTACAATTCTCTTCCTTTGGCAGTTTCGCGCGGCATACCGGCCTGCAATAAATTCCAGTCGAGGACACCCCTACAAAAAAGCGCCCGTCAAAGCGGCCGTCCTTAGATTTAAAGGCAGCGTACCATGCTTTATCTTTATCTTCCAACATGATGACATCCTCCTTTTTTTCTTATTGTAACACAGATTAAAAATTAATCTCGCCATTTTCGGACATATATTTTTATTTAAAACATTTATTTTTTAAGTTTTCTCTTGACTAATAGTCAGCGCTGAGTATAATTATACTCAGTACTGACTACTTGGAAAGGAAGTAATTATATGATTCCCTTATACATTCTTGGTTTGCTCCTGCGATTTGGTCCTCAGCATGGATACCAGATTAAAAAGCTGATAGAAGAGCAGCTTGAGGATTTTACCCAGATTAAGCTGCCCACCGTATATTATCATCTTGAAAAAATGGAAGCGGCAAAACTGATTATAGCCAATCGTGACAAGCAGGGGGCACGTCCGGAGAAGACCGTATATCAGGTAAGCGATACCGGAGTTGACAAATTCAAGGAATTGCTCGCACAAACCTTGCAGATCAAATACCGCCCTACCTTTGATATCGATGGCACTTTTTACTTTTCTGATTCTATAGGAAGCGATGCTTTACTGGATAGTCTTAGCCGGCATATCGTAAGCCTTAAAAAGACACTTGATGAACTGGAGATTCACCGTAAGGAAACGATAGAGTACATTCCCGAGAACTATCAGATCTCCGCTAATATTATTTTTGAGCATCATATTCTGCATTATCAGGCAGAGCTCACTTGGGCGGAACAATCATGGAACACCTTAAAGGAGGCAGAAGCGTATGGTAAAGAACAGAATTATTGAAACAAACGAGGGCATTCAGAATGAAGTTACTGTGGAATCTTTCGATGTATTTGCCCGGAATATGCGAGATAGAGGCTGGAACGGCGTAGACGGTATGATCGCTTCGGGCATAAAAGGCGGAGATGTATTGGAGGTGGGACCCGGACCCGGCTATGTGGGTTTAGAGCTGGCAGCTAAGATCCATCCGGCTTCACTTACCGGCTGCGAAATCAGTCCTGCCATGCTCCGCTTTGCAGAAAAAAACGCCGCTGAATACGGAATTTCCGCCCGGTATGTTCAAGGAAACTGTATGAATATGCCATTTGAGGATGAAAGCTTTGACACTGTTATATCCAACGGCTCCCTGCATGAATGGGAGGATCCTATCCGTGCTTTTGATGAAATTTTTCGTGTCCTCCGTGCGGGAGGCCGATATTGCATCACCGATTTGCGCCGTGATGTGCATCCCTTAAAAAAGATGATGGTATATTTTTCTACTCATCCCAAGGAAATGCGCCCCGGTCTCATTAGTTCATTAAATGCCGCTTATACTTCTTATGAGATCACCGAGCTTCTGCGCCATTCTAATCTGCATAACGCCACCGTGGCCGGTGATTTCTTCGGCCTTTGTATTGCCGGTCAAAAGTAAGATTACAAACTATTCCGTTACCCGTTCCTTTTCTGTCATTTTTGTATTTTTATTTACTGATGAAATGGTATTCAGGCCTTTGCTTCCAATAAGTATCATGCCTATGATGACAAGAACACCTCCAATCCACTGCCTCCAATCGGCTTTTTCACCCAATAATATGATCGAAAGCAGCATGGAGGTAAACGGCATCATGCCGGAAAAGGCCGCTGCTGTGAATGCACCGCAACGCTTTATTCCTGCATACCAACAGATAAATGCCAACGCCGTCACAAATACGCCATACCATAAAAGTGCCATCCATTCCAGAAGCCCGATTGCGGCAAGTCGCTTCATAGCGTGTTCAAATGCCGCAGGAATAAGACATAGTATCAAAGCGATTGCCGATACGATGGTGGTCTGAGAAATAGGATTTGACGGCATTGTGGATTGTGTTGAGGCCTTCACTGCAAAAATGCGCGAAAACGTGTTAAAAGCAGATTCACATGCCGCTGCACAAAGCACAAGCATATTTCCTCCGACATGTTCCAAGGTTAATCCGCTCCCCGGTACCATCACACCTTGAATGACCAAAACGCCTGTCACAGTGCAAATAATTCCGGAAAGCTTTCTACCGCTGACTGGCTCTCTTAATATTGCAATAGCAAGAATAGCCGTTATGGCGGGTGTAGCTCCTGTAAGTATACCCGCTTCCCCGGCACTGGTATTATGAAGTCCGCTAAGCAAAAACATACGGAACAGAAATATGCCGCATAACGCCTGAAGTACCAAAAGTCTGAAATTGCGAAATGACATTTGCGTAAAATACTGAATAAGCTGCCTGCTGCATAGCGGAACCAAAAACACGAGTGCAAATATTAAGCTTACTGCCGTAATTGTGAAATTCCCAAGCTTTTCGGTAACAAATCTGGCTGAAACGACACTGGTTCCTGCTAACGAAAAAGCGCATAACAAATATAATTTTCCTTTTAATCGGTTCATTCTGCTCTCCAAGTCTGTTGCATTATTATTACGTAATGGTATAATTTTACTTGAATTACTGGCTCTTTCAAAGAACCAGTACGGCACAAAATTTACAGAGCCAGTTGGAGGGCATTATGTTAGGAATCCAATTAAATCGGAAAAGTGAGTTAAAGTTATGGCGTCAAATCTATCGGTTTATGAAAGAGTTGATGTTAGCAGGGAAATTAAAGGCAGGGGAAGCGGTACCGTCAACACGGGAACTGGCAAAGGAATTGAATGTTTCCCGCAATACTGTTTGCGAGGCCTATGATATGCTGATTTCAGAAGGTTACCTAATAAGCAGCCAGGGAACTTTTACGAGGGTTGCCGACAACTTATGTATGGAATCGGCTATACCGACGATATCTCCAAAAATAAAAAGACGACCGGATCGGCCGATTGCCGTAAGCTTTCGAACGGGCAGACCAGACTTAAATCAGTTTCCCAGATTCCTTTGGCAGCAGCTGCTTCATAAGGCTTCCGGCGAGATTTCTCTTGATGCTTTTGGTTATGCAGGTCCCCAGGGATTACCTGAACTTCGGGAAGAAATTGCAGCATGGCTGTTTCGAAGCCGCGGACTTGAGATTTTGCCGGATAATATCTTTATTACTGCAGGTGCAACGCATGGTCTGCATATTGCCGCCGATATCTTATGCAGGAACAGCAAAAATATATTAATAGAAGACCCTTGTCATGTTGGAATGCTCGGAACCTTTATAAACAAAGGCTGCGCCATTGTTCCCATACCGGTTGATGCAAAAGGCATGCAGACAGATCATCTATCAAAGTGCGGTAGTACAGGTCCTATCTATGTTACACCATCTCACCAGTTCCCATTGGGCGGAATTCTTCCGGCAACGCGCCGCGCTGAACTGATTCGTTTTGCCAGGGAAAACGATCTTTATATTATCGAAGATGATTACGACAGCGAATTCCGGTATGGCGGAGAATCTGTTGCTCCACTGTATACAATGGACCCACAGCGTGTAATATATGTCGGTACCTTCAGCAAAACTGTTTTTCCGGCCTTGCGAATCGGTTACGTCATTTTACCTAATCAACTCCAAAAGCGCTGGCATGAACTGCGTACACATACCGACGTACAAAATCCGCCCTTTGAGCAGGCGGCTTTGGCTGAATTTTTAAGATCAGGGAAGTTTGACAGACACATCCGGAAAATGCGCAAAATTTACGGTCACCGTCGAAAGCTGTTGTTGGAATCGCTGACAGAATCCTTTGGAGACGAATGGACTGCCTATGGTGATTGTGCCGGGCTGCATGTTGCTATTGATTTTCCGGGGATGAAGTTTGATGAAGCCTTTAAAAACAGATGCCTGAAAAAGGGGATATATATTACTACGGTAGAAAATCATTGTATAGAAAAAGGCCGGCATCAAAGCAAACTGCTAATCGGATATGGACATCTGGAACCTGATGAAATCAAAAGGGGGATCGCTCTATTGTCTGATATTATAAAGGAGTAATATATATAGCAAAATTAACATATCTTATTCCTATCCTTGAGCAGATTGTGAAAGATAACGATGATGATAGCGGCAAGCAGTGAATTAAGAAATCCTCCCATGCTTATATTTGTTACAAAATGATCTGCGATCATAATCGTCCAGGCATTCACAATAAAACTGAATAATCCCAAGGTAAGCAGACTGGCCGGTAATGTAATCAATAGCAGAATCGGTTTTAATATAAGGTTTACTACAACAATACTAATCCCATAATAAGAAGTGCCGGGATGCTGCCGATATGAATCGTGTGTATCACAAATGACAGCAGATATATCGTTAATATGATAGATATATATTTTATGAACAGTTTCGTCATTATTACCTCCAGAAAATATGTTTTACCTGATTTTTATTAATACCTTTACTTTGTCGGTTGATACATCAACAATATTATAAGGTTCATTCTCGTTTAAAGAATCCAGAAGCTTCATGACTATGACAGTGAGAACTTTTACCGAATAGATATTGATTCGCGAGGATGAATTCTGATCAGGCACTCTTGGTGCAAAAAAATATGCGATGGTCAGTAAGTCGAGAAACTGTCAAATAATTCTTGAAAAATATACAGGGGGATTGGAAGAGAAATATTTATAAACCTTCTATTCTCAATCTGAAGCCTGATCCATAATAAACGAAAGTGCTTAATCGACATATACTCTCACCTTTACCATCGCATTATGGCTTTCATCCCAGGCCTCCACATCAACGATATTAGGGTCATCCAAAGTGCCGTTTATGATCTCCTCGATTATTTTGGCAAAATCGATGCTGGAAATATCGATTCCTTTTGCTTCCATCTCTCTTCTGGCATCCGCAGGAACCATAGTAGTCATCTTATCAGCAACTTCACTGATTGTAGTAAGCAGACGTATAGGCACATTGACATTAACATTAACGGAATTGTTATCCGATGTAACCTTAACTTTAAGGAACTTATAGTTACGTCTTGTTGTTACGGCTTCAATCTGCTGAATTGCTTCCTCTTCCTTAGTTACATTCAAAGCTTCCAAAAGTTCCATACCCTCGGCAGCAGTAATCTGCCCTTTTTCTATCATTTCCAATATTTTTTGTTGTTCGCTCATAGACTGAACCTCCTATTAATTATAAATTTTTAATACGTTCCGCTGCATCTTTCGGAGAAATTTCACCCTTTGATAACTGGTCAAGAATCTCATTCCTGGCAGCTGTTTTATCTTCATTTTCCTTTATCAGTTCCTTTGATGATACTTCATATCCAAGACCTCTTATGACCGTATCCAGCTTACCGCGCACAGTGGGATAAGATATCCCCAGCTCCTTCTCGACATCCTTGATATTACCGCGACATTTTATGAATATCTTGACAAACTCAAGATCTTCTTCCGGAAGACGGCAGAATTCACAAGGCTGGAAATCACCTTCAATGGCAGTGGAACACTTTGGACAGCCGAGCTTGGTTATGGAAAGTTTTTCACCGCATACGGGACATTTACCCGGAGCTTTGTATTTCATTGTTTTCACCATCCTTTTGCACTATTTGATTATAATATATATCCAAAAATTAAATATGTCAATATATTTATTAATTATTTTAATTTTATAATTAATATTATTAATATTATAATTAAATATATAAAAAACCTCCATATACCTATTCAGGTCATGGAGGATCAATATTTATCGGTCTCTTTTTTTACCTTTTTTTGAAAATTTCAAAGAACTTCTCTTCTCTTTCAGAGTACCGTTTTCAGCCATTCGATGCTTTTTATCAGGGAAAGTCCCTGTTTGTTTAGAAACAGCTTGTCCGGTACTTGTATGTGATGAAGCCTTTTTACCGCCCCTTGGCTGTGTGGTTTTTGGCGCCGGAAAATTATTCACTAATGGGTATGGATGATCTTTAACCTCATTTAATCGCTTTTTAATCAGCTTTTCTATATCTGCAAGCTGCTCTTTCTCATCGAAATCACAGAAAGAAATTGCTATGCCGCCAAGTCCGGCACGTCCGGTCCGTCCGATACGATGCACATAAGTTTCAGGTACATCGGGCAGATCATAATTAATAACATGAGATAATTCATCGATGTCAATTCCTCTTGCCGCGATATCCGTTGCAACCAATATCCTTAACTTTTTGTTTTTAAAATTATTTAAAGCACTTTGGCGTGCTCCCTGGGATTTATCGCCATGGATTGCTTGTGCCGGCACATTATTCCTTGATAATTGCCGAATAATCCGGTCGGCGCCATGCTTGGTACGGGTAAATACCAGCGCTGATACTATGGTCTTATCTTTTAACAAGTGTACCAATAGATTCTTCTTATTATTTTTATCCACATAGTACACATACTGTTCTATGGCATCCACGGTTGATGATACCGGTGTGATTTCAATTTTGGCAGGATTCCTGAGCATATCATTTGACAGCTTCGCAACGTCAGCCGGCATGGTGGCTGAAAAAAGCAAGGTTTGCTTGTTTACCGGTATTTTGGCTATTATTTTTTTGATATCATTAATAAATCCCATATCCAACATACGGTCAGCTTCATCTAATATAAATATTTTTAGAAATTTTAAATCGATCTTTTTTTGATTGATTAAATCATTCAATCTGCCGGGTGTCGCTACAAGGATATCCACACCTTGTTGTAAATGCTCCTCCTGTGGTTTTTGTGATACACCGCCAAAAATTACGCAGGATCTTAATTTGGTATATTTACCATAGGTACAAAAGCTTTCATAAATCTGAAGCGCCAGTTCTCTGGTCGGCGTTACAATCAGAGCCCGTATTTTACGTTCCACTGTTCCGGAAGCTTTATCTTCACTGAGCAGTTGCAGCGTTGGTATTGCAAATGCTGCTGTCTTTCCGGTACCGGTCTGCGCACATCCGATTAAATCTCTGCCGCTTAAAATGCAAGGTATTGCTTTTTCCTGTATCGGTGTCGGAACTGTATAATTTTCTTTCTCTAAAGCCTTTAAAATGGAAGGTATAACATTTAATTCTTTAAATTGCATATTTGCTCCTAACTTATTCTATTACTTATTCCTGTATCTGATTGCCAAACCCTTCAGAAATTTTCGTACATATCGATCGCCGCATTCCTTATAATTGCGCTGTCCTTCTCTGCGTAATACTGCACTTAATTCACTGTTTGACAAATTAGCTCCGGCATCGTTTAATATATCAAGCATGTCCTCACCGGTAAGAGACAGTGCGATTTTTACTTTCTTCAGAAAAACATTATTTACAGCTTTGTTATTATTAATCATAAAGACCTGCTTCTGTGTCTGCCCCGGTTGCAATTCTTGTTTTCCTCTTTTGAAAATAATAAAACCATTTAAAAAAGACTCCAGCATATAGTTATTACAATTTTTCATATCATCAGCAGCGATAAACTCATCCTCTGAATCAATATTACTATTGTTTTCAGGCTTTGACAGCATTCTTTGAAGTTCTTCTTTCGTTACAGTTACTCCGCCCAGTCTGAAAATTTCCACCATATCTGTATCCTTGATATCCAGAGCATACCTTAATCTTATTAATATATCGTTGTTATTCATACAATACCTTCTTACAAATTATATTTTCAAATATCTGATAATCATTATACCACTTAATTAAATTTTATCTTTTACCTTTGTTACCTTCAATAGCTTACCGTTAATCCTTGTATTTTTCATTGCTTCCAGTACCAAAGGGCCTTTACCGTTTAATATTTCTACATAGGTAAGGGTATCTTGAATGGCTATTATTCCAATGTCCTGGGCCTCTACACCTTCCAGATTGGATATGACTCCAACAAAATTGGTTGCTCTGAGCTTCTTTTTTTTCCCGCCGCCAAATCGCAGCTTCATTATCTCCTTATTTAATTGATCACCTTTCATTTTTTTAATCCGGGGAGACATATTCATTTTTTCGTCAAAGGATGGTTTGTGAACAGACACCTCCTCTTTGTCAGGCTTCGGCATTTCCTGAATTTTAAATCCGATCAGCTCTTCGATATCATGCAGATATCTGGTTTGTGCCGGAACCACAAAGGAAAGGGCTTTCCCTTTTTGACCTGCACGCCCTGTTCTTCCCGTACGGTGGACATAGTTTTCTCTATCCAGGGGAATATCATAATTAATGACCAGGGAAATATTCTCTATATCTATCCCCCTTGCTGCTACATCTGTAGCTATCAAATAGCGGTATTCTCCCCTTTTAAAGCGCATCATTGCAGACAGCCGATCTTTCTGTTCCATGCCTCCGTGCAATTTATTACAGGGATAGCCCAAATCCTCCAGACAATCACATACCATATCCACCCGGTCCTTTGTACTGCAAAAGATAATACAGCTATCCGGATTTTCAATAATCATAACATCGGTAAGTAATTCGAATTTATCTTCTTCCTTCGTAACATAAAGAAAATGATCAGTATCAGCTGTCATGATATCGGCCTCGCTGACATCTATATTGACAGGGTTTCTCATGTAATTTGATATATTTTTTACTTCATCGGACATGGTAGCAGAAAACAACATTGTCATCCGTTCCTCAGGCAGTTCTTCCATAATCGCTTCCACCTGATCGGTAAATCCCATATCAAACATTCTATCGGCTTCATCAATGACTAAGTAATTGATCTTACTTAAGGTTAAGGTGCCTTTGATTATGTGATCCATGACACGCCCCGGCGTACCAACAACTACGTGCGTTTTCTGTTTCAACTCTGCTTTCTCGATAGAAAATTGATGTCTTCCATAGATTGCAGATGCTTTTACTCGTTTAAATCTGCCTATATTTGTAAAATCATCTTTTATTTGAACAGCGAGCTCCCTTGTTGGAACTAAGATAAGCGCTTGTGGTTTGTTTTCAAGCCATTCGACTAATTCACAAATCGGAATTGCGTATGCGGCAGTTTTTCCACTGCCTGTCCGTGCCTTAACGATAAGGTCGTTTTTTTCTAAAGCGGATGGAATGACCCTATTCTGTACTTCCGTAGGTATATTATACTCCAGTCCACTAAGTGCCTTTACAATATCCTCACTGAGCATATAATCATGAAAACTTCCAATATCCATACACGAGCCTCTCATTCAATTCAACATCTATATAATTACAGAATGGATTACTTGCCATCAATTAGTTACATACTAACCCATTTTACATGGGTATACCATTCAATGCAATAAAAACCGAGTTTTGCAAAGCGAAAATACTGGATAGTAAAGTTTGCTATTATGAGATACATTTGATATTATATGTTTTGTACCATCGTTTGACAAGGTCTATCCGACCGTGTGTGACATTGACAAACGATGGTAGGCATATTTAAAATAGAAATTTAAAAGGTGGGAGCAGGAATGGGTAATCAGGAACAAAAGCATAAAAGGCGTACCAGATATAACGGTACTCATCCAAAGGCTTTTAAAGATAAATATAAGGAATTAAATCCTGAGCTATATGCCGATACTGTGGAAAAGGTTATTCAAAAGGGCAATACTCCTGCCGGTATGCATCGCTCGATCTGTGTGAAAGAAATATTGGAATTCTTACAAATTACCCCCGGGCAAACCGGACTGGATGCAACCTTAGGCTATGGCGGCCATACTTTAGAGTTGCTTAAATGTTTAAATTCAAAGGGGCACTTATATGCTACCGATGTAGATTCTATCGAACTGCCCCGTACGAGGGAGCGTTTAGAGCGCTTAGGTTACGGCCCGGAGATTTTAACGGTCAAGCATACTAATTTTTCCAATATAGATCAAATTACTTCCGAATCGGGGCCGCTTAATTTTATATTGGCTGATTTGGGGGTTTCTTCGATGCAAATAGATAATCCCGAAAGAGGATTCTCCTATAAGACAGAAGGACCATTAGATTTACGGCTAAATCCTTCTAAAGGCATGTCCGCAGCAGAGCGCCTTAAAAATATTTCACTGGAAGAATTACATGGTATGTTGTCGGAAAACGCGGACGAACCTCATTGTGCTGATATCGCCCGTGCTATTATCTCAGCGATAAAAAAAGGAACCGACATAGCAACGACAAGTCAGCTCCAACAAATTATCAAAGACACGCTTAGATTCCTTCCTGAAAAAGACAGAGACAATGAGATTAAAAAATCTTGTCAAAGATGCTTTCAAGCATTACGAATTGATGTTAATAATGAATTTGAAATGCTATATGAATTCTTAGAAAAACTTCCTGCCGCATTAGCTGAGGGCGGGCGTGTTGCTATCCTCACTTTTCATTCCGGCGAGGATCGTCTCGTTAAAAAGTCTTTCCAGCGCTTCTATCGTGAAGGTATCTATAGCGAAATAGCTTCTGAGGCTATCCGGCCATCAGCAGCCGAATGCAGTTCCAACAGCCGCGCCAGGAGTGCGAAATTACGTTGGGCTGTAAAATCATGACGATCTTTCGCCCTGTTGTGTTTTATATGCTTCAAATCTACTTATAATATCAGGATTATCAACCAAAAAATCTACTAAATTCTTTATACGAAATGTGGTTTCATTACTTAATGTATGCTCTATCTTTTCAGTTTCCTGCAGCACCATGGAAGCATCAACACCGATAATTCTCATAAAGTTTTCAATAATCTTATGGCGCTTTATGAGCCAGTCTCCGATCTCCTTACCTTTTTCCTCAAGGAAAAGTACACTGTACTTTTCATACTTAATATATCCCATTTCAGAAAGACGCTGAACCATTTTTGTTGCGGATGAGGGTTGAATATTAAGGGCTTGTGATAACTCATTAATTCTTGTAAATCCGTTTTTAATTGAAAGCCGGCTAATCATTTCGATATAGTCTTCCATAGACGCAGTCAGGGAACTGTCGTCTTTTTTCATATATTCATTAAAGGTATGAAAATCACTGTTTTTCATGCTCCACCTGCCCGAATGCCTCTTTATAAGTTTATTCACTTAAATTTTAAACATTCCCAATGTAACACTTTTGGCCCTAACTGGTTGCTATACATGATTTTTGCCGGGCAGGCTTAATATATTAAGAAATATTCCCGGATATAGAAGGCCATAAGAAGGTCGAACTTAACCTTGGAATCATTTATTTCGCTGCCCAACAGCTCTTTGATTTTTTTCATACGGTAGATTACCGTATTCCTATGTGTGTGAAGTTTATCTGATGTTTCCAGCAAATTACAGTCAGACAGAAGGAAAATTCTTAGTGTGGTCAGATAATCGGTCTCGTGAGCAGAATCATAGGCCTCCAGTTTTCCGAGTTTTTTTTGGCAGATGTCTTTGAGCATTTCAGGATCAGAGGATGAAAATAAAATCTGAAAAATGCCAAGCTCTTCAAAATTCACTAAGGGTATATTCCAAAAGACCGCGGATGCGAGGGCAAAACGAGCCCGCTTATAGCAAAGACTGAATTCTTTCAGGGAGGAAAAAACATTGCTGATACCAAGGATAATGCTATCGCAGAATAGAAGGATTTCCAATACTTCCTCAAATGACATCTCAGTCCGGGAGGGCTGATAAATCAACACCTGCCGGTTGTCATGCTCAAAAAGATGATATTTAAAATGCCGATGGTTCAGCGCAAAGGTAACTCTGGTAGTATTTTGGAGATTTTGCATGACAATGATACGGTACTCATCATCTGTGGCAAAGCCATACCGGTTCAAGGTCAGCAATGTGCTTTCGTGTAGATTTGCCTGATAAACAGCACTCTGAAAAGCAGCATTCAATTCATCGGTACGCTGTGTGCTTTGGAGAAGCGTACGGCAGTAGTCCTGCATAATATCAACAAGATGGACATCCCAGGGAATCGTGAACAGAGGAAATTCGCTTGTGATACAGAATTCAATAATCTCCTCCGTAAGTTCCTCGATATGGATGTATTGTCCCACATTAATAAGGATTCCACTGCAATTGTGAGTAACTAAAGAGCGTATAAAATCAAACAAGGCAATTCCGCTTCTGGTAAACAGACCTGTAGTGATTACAAGCTCGCCGCCCTTTAAAAAAGACATATTTTGAAAATCTTCGGCCAGATAAATCCAGGAAACAGAATTAGTTAATCCAGCCTCTCCGCTGTGCAGTGTCATACTGTATTTCTCTTTTGTGGAATGATAAAGCTCAGATACCTGTGTTTTCATAATATAAAAGCCTCCATGTATGTCTGGTGTAGAGCTGCGCAACCACTTTTATGTAATAGGATCACTTTCCTATTACATAAAAATTATGCATCAGTATAGCAGAATTGTACCTGAAGTACAATAGCAAATGAAAAAATTGGAGCAAGGTAACATTGCTCCTTATAAAGAGGCAGGATATAATACAATATATAATAAATAGAAAAGAGGTGTTTCCCATGAAGGAAAAGTTTGTTGTTACGATTACGAGACAGTTTGGAAGCATGGGCAGACCAATTGCACGCATGGTCAGTGAACGTCTGGGCATAGAATACTATGACCGGGATATTGTGGAAATGACCTCAAAAAATCTGCAGCTTCCGGTATCTACCATCAGTGATGTAGAAGAAAGCGCGAAGACAGCCTTCTTTAATATGAACTATCCCCTGGGTATGGGAACTACCGCCATTCAGGATTCTATTTTTTCCGTTCAGAAAAAAATTATCATAGATCTGGCAGAACGGGAGTCCTGTATTATTGTAGGAAGATGCGCAGATTACATATTATGGGATCGTAAAAATATCTTCAATGTATTCATTTATGCACCTTATGAGGCAAGGCTGTCCAATTGCATAGAACGGCTGAACCTGAGACCTGACGAGGCAAAGAAGATGATCGCTTCGGTGGATAAGGCAAGAGAATCCTATCATCGTCATTATTGCGGTTATTCCATGTCGGATAAGGAGCATAAGCATCTTATGATAGATTCCAGTCTTTTGGGCATAGAAGGAACTTGTGAAATATTGACGGATGTGATACGGAAGAAATTCTCCTCTGTCATGTGAGACTGCCAAACTGTTACAAATAAATAACAATAACGCCTTGGGCAATGAAGCTGCAATACAGCTCATTGCCCTTTTTGTTAGGGTGTGTCTGAAAACTGCTTGTACCGGGCTAAGTTTCAGACACGCCCAAGGAAAGGAGGAGATGAAAATGCTGGAAATCAATAACCTGTCTAAATGCTTTGAGGATCTTGAGGTTTTAAGAGATGTAAACCTGACTGTAAAAAAAGGAGAAGTGGTAGTAATCATCGGTCCATCCGGTTCCGGCAAAAGTACGTTTCTGCGCTGCATCAATTTGCTGGAGAAGCCTACCGGAGGAGAAATCTTATACATGGAGCAGGATATTACCAAAATGGGGAAGAAGGTGACCGATTACCGGAAGCAGGTTGGAATGGTATTTCAGCGCTTCAATTTGTTTCCCTTGAAAACCACTTTGGAAAACGTGATGTATGCACCGGTAAAGCTAGGCAAAGTATCGGCAAAAGAAGCCAAAGAGCAGGCTCTGGAATTACTTCGGAAAGTGGGTCTGGAGCATAAGGCCGAGTCTTATCCATCCTCGCTTTCAGGCGGACAACAGCAAAGAGTTGCAATTGCAAGAGCTCTGGCCATGAAGCCGGAGATTCTATTGTTTGATGAACCGACTTCCGCACTGGATCCTGAGCTGGTAGGTGATGTGCTTGAGGTAATGAAACAGCTTGCCGGAGAAGGAATGACAATGATCGTAGTCACACATGAGATGGGATTTGCGAAGGATGTGGCAGATCGGGTTATCTTTATGGATGGAGGCTATATTGTGGAGGAAGGAGCTCCGTGTGATATCTTCACTCAGCCGAAGCATGAAAGAACAAAGCTGTTTTTATCCAGAGTATTATGACCTGCTGCGGCTTGGTCACATCAACAGTTTCAAGCGGACAGTACACCAAGGGAGGTAAACTATGAAATTAATTTTTGAAAGGCATTCACAACCTTGGTCCCCAGCCTGTGGGAGGGTGTTGGAATTGTAATCTACATTACTTTGGCAGGCTTCACACTCGCGTTAGTGGTTGCATTAGTAATTGCAATCGGAAGGCTGTCGAAAAACAGACTTTTAAGCGGATTTTTAGGCATAACTATTGAACTGGTCAGGGGAACGCCTTTGCTTGTGCAGTTATTCTATATTTATTTTGTAATACCGATTCTTCTGAACGGACTTCTATCAATATTTGGTTTTCAGGCAAATATAAAGCCGGAAGCCGCTACCTGCGGGATTATCGGATTCGCCTTGAACTATGGCTGTTACATGTCTGAGGTCATAAGGTCTGCCATACTTGCGATAGATCCGGGCCAACGGGAAGCAGGCCTTGCACTTGGCTTCAGTGAGAGAAAAGTACTCTTTCACTTTATCATTCCGCCGGCGCTCAGGAATTCCATACCCGTATTTGGAAATTACCTCGTCATGCTCATTAAGGATACTTCCCTTCTTGCCATGATATCCGTTCAGGAACTTTTACTTCGTACAAAAACCTATGCATCACAAACATTCCTGACGGTGGAGGCATACACCATTCTGGCATTGGTATATCTGCTGCTGAGTATTCCGTTGTCACAGCTTAGTAAGATTGTGGAGCGCAGATTAAAGAGGAGTCGGTAACTATGATGGGTAATAAATTAAAACAAAAAAGAAAGGAATTGAGATTATGAAAAAGAGGAGTTTGAAAAAAGACATTACGTTGGTACTTATGCTGCTTACCCTGCTGGTGGTATTTACAGGATGCGGAGCTGCAAAGCAGGAAGACAAGACGGTATCTGAGGAAGTAGCGGAAAGCACACCGGCACCTGCCGGGGAGACGCAGGGAGAATCAGCAATGCTGACAGAAATCAAGGAGAAAGGATATATACTGATCGGTTCCTCCAATGATGCCCCTTTTTCCTATACGGATGTGGAAACCGGGGAATTAGAAGGAATAGATATTGAAATTCTCAAGGAAATATGCAGCCGCCTGGGCATTGATGATATTCAGATGAAAGTCATTGATTTTTCCAACCTTTTGGTGGAACTGAATAATAGAAATATAGATATGGTAGTAGATGCCATGTATGTTAAGGACGAACGTCTCGAGGTTGCGGCATTTACGGATAAATGGTATCAGGAGGGAGAAGCGGTTGTTATTCCCGGCAGTTCCGAGATAAAAAGCAAAGAGGATCTTAAGGGCAAAACAATCGGAGCACAGCCGGGAACGACATTCTACGAAACTGCACAGAAATGGCTGGATGAAGGCAAAATAGGCGCTTTGGATGCATACGATAATCAAGCGACTCTCATGACGGCTGTTAATACCGGAAAGGTGGATGCAGTAGTCACGGATGGTATTGTGGCAGGCTATACACTTTCTTCAGACAGTTCTCTCGACTTGAAATTACTATCTCCTTATGAAGCGGAGGCCAGCGGACAGATCGGCGCGGCAGTCAGGTTTGAAGATAAGGATTTTCTGGATGAAGTGAACAAGTGTTTGAATGATATGAAGGAGGATGGTACTCTTTTGACCATTTTAAACGATTACGGTTTGACCGAGGACTATTACGTGAATGTAGAAGAAGGAAAAACTGAAAATGTACAATAAAGTATAAATAAGGAAAGTGTGAAGGAAATGGAATTTCAATATTATTTACCAGTTAATTTGGTATTTGGCCGGGGAAAATCGGATCTGATCGGAGAAAAGGCGGCGGCTCTGGGGAAAAAAGCACTGCTTGTCACAGGCGGAAGGAGTACCAAAGAATCCGGGTTATTGGCAAAGACAGAAAGATTGCTCCAGGAAAAAGAAATCTCCTTTGTTCTATTTGATAAGGTAGAACCCAATCCATTGACTACTACAGTATATCAAGGATCTGAAATAGCCGTTTCCGAGGGTTGCGACCTTGTCATAGCCCTTGGAGGAGGCAGCAGTCTTGATGCCGCCAAAGGGATTGCTTTTCAGGCGATAAACGGAGGAAATATCAGTGATTACATTTATGGCAGAAAAAACAGTGATAAGGCGCTGCCGGTTTTAGCGGTACCCACCACCTGCGGGACCGGCAGCGAAGGAAACGGTTTTGCAGTTATGACGAATCCGGAAACGCTGGATAAAAAATCTCTCAGGTGCCGTGCAATTATTCCCGCTTGCTCCATTATTGATCCGCTTCTTATGACTACAATGCCGAAAAGCGTATTAGCCTCCGTTGGCTTTGATGCTCTGTGCCATAACCTGGATGGTTATATTTCCTCCATAGCGCAGCCTCTGACGGATATTATGGCGCTGGAAGGCTTCGGCTTAGCAGCAGAGAGCCTGGTAAAGCTATATGAGGATACCGGAGATATGGAAAGCTGGGATAAGCTGTGTATGGCAAGTACCTTGGGCGGCATGGTAATTAATACCGCAGGAGTGACCGCATTGCACGGAATGGAGCATCCGGTCAGCGGACTCAAAAATGCAATTCATGGCAGAGGCCTTGCGGCGCTTGCTCCTTACGTTTTGGAAGCCTCCATTCAGGGCGCACCTCAAAAGTTCGCAAAACTGTCAAGACTTTTGGGCGGTAAAGATGAATCAGACTTTACCGCACAGATCCGCACTTTGCTGAAAAAACTCGATCTAACAGAGTCTTTGGGCGATATGGGAATCACGGAAGCAGATTTATCCTGGCTTACCGATAATTGCTTGAAGATCTCAGCGGCCGGTATGGCAAATCACCCGGTAGTTTTTGGTCGGGAAGAGATCAGGGCGCTATACCGGAGCGCAATCGGCCGTGACACAGCGTCCGATTAGCATCAACAGTTGATAAGGAGAAAATTATGTTAAAACATTCTTTACCTGAAATAAAAACTATGCTGCCGGGCCCCAAAGCCCGCAGCATTTTGGAAAGAAGACAAGAGGCTATACCGGGATCCATAAAGTCTATTTATCCCTGCGTAATCGGCAGAGGAGAAGGGGCAATGGTCGAGGATGTGGATGGAAACAGGTTCCTTGACTGGGTCGGAGGGGTCGGCGTTCTGAATGTAGGATACAGCCACCCGGAATTGATAGAAGCAGTGAAGGAGCAATCCGGGAAATATTTTCACGCCATGATGAACATCATCACTCACGAGGGGTATGTTGCTCTTGCAGAAAAATTAAACCAAATAGTCCCATTAAAATCAGAGCGAAAAAAGACTATGTTTGCGAATTCCGGGGCTGAAGGCATTGAAAATGCCGTAAAAACTGCAAAATCCTATACCGGGCGGCCCAATATCATCGTTTTTTCCGGTGCCTTTCATGGGAGAACGCTTTTGACCGCTACCATGACAGCAAAGAAAGCATATGCGGTGGGAATGGGGCCATTCCCTGATGGTATATACAGGGCAGAGTTCCCGTATTTTTACAGAAATCCGGAAGGCTGCAGCGAGAAGGACGTAATAGCGTACTATCTTGAGAAGCTGAATAAGGTGTTCGAAGAGGCATCGCCCGCTAAATATGTGGCTGCAATCGTGGTAGAACCGGTACAGGGCGAAGGAGGCTTTATTCCGGCTCCTTTGGAATGGGTCAAGGCCGTTCGTAAAATTTGCGATGAGAACGGAATCCTGTTGATAGCCGATGAAGTTCAAACCGGATTTGCAAGATCCGGAAGAATGTTTGTTTCTGATTACTGGAAGGAGGCCGGATGTCCTCCTGATATTCTGGTAACTGCCAAATCTATTGCAGGAGGAATCCCGCTGAGTGCAGTAACGGCATCGGAAGATATCTTTAACGGTGTTACGGCAGGCATTCTGGGCGGAACCTACGGCGGCAATGCGCTTGCCTGCGCCTCTGCGCTGAAGGTCTTCGAAATCATAGAAAGAGAAGGTTTATGTGAACGCTCTCTGGAAATCGCGAAAAAGTGCCGCAGCAGATTCTTAAGCTGGCAGGAGGAGTTTGAGGAGCTTGGAGATGTCAGAGGAATCGGCTGCATGATGGGAATAGAATTCGTCACGGATAAGCAAAGCCGCAAACCCGCCACAAAGCAAGTTTCCGATATTATCGATCATTGTGTGCAGCACGGTCTGATTATAGAAAGTGCCGGAGCATATTCTAATGTTATCCGTTTTTTATGTCCTCTTGTAGTTACGGATGCCCAACTGGAGCGGGGACTGGATATTCTGTATACCGCAATCAAAGCAAGCCGTAAATAATATACGAAGACCTGACTGCCGCCGGAAAAATTGTCCGCTCTGTTTGTTGCCACAAACTAATTCTCCGTTTATAATACGAATAACCGCAAGTAAAATCAAGCAGTAATCTCTCTATTTCTATATAATAAACGCAGGGTGGTTGAAACGAGGTGAACAGACGAATGTACGAATGGCAGAAGCAAATTCAAGTCATCGTTGATGAAATTGACGAATGTATTAAAAATTATAATGATGAAGCTTTGACACTAAGCTTTCTTTCCCGCAGTCTGGGCTATTCTGAATTTTATACAACGAGAAAATTCAAAGAAATATCGGGTATGCAATTCAGGGATTATCTACGGCATAGAAAATTAGCCTTTGCACTAAAAGAGGTGCGGGATAGTGAAAAATGTATTTTGGATATTGCTTTTGATTATGGTTTTTCATCTCATGAAGCTTTTACCAGAGCTTTCAAGAGCACATATGGCATAACTCCCAGCGAGTACCGGAAAAAGCCTAAGCCTGTCGTTCTTCGTACAAAAATAAACCCTTTCGACCGCTACTTTTTAGGATTAGGAGAGATTGGAATGATGAAATCCACAGATGATGTTAAAATTTATTTTGTAACAATTCCCGCACACAAATTTTTGCACATTAAAAACTATGAGAGCAATGGGTATTGGGATTTTTGGCAAAAGCAAAGTCTCATACCGGGGCAGGACTGCGAAACAATTTGCGGCTTACTCGATAGTATAAAAGGCAAATTGGACGACGATGGCGGAAGCGAGTCTAATTGCAGCGGCGGTCAGATTATGGCGTATATCAACGACCCGGACGGGAGACTCTGTGATTGGGGTATCCCTCGCACAGAGTGCTGGGGCGTACGACTTCCTGCTGATTATGAAGGCGAAGTACCACCACAAATGCTTATGGCTGATGTTCCCGAAGCCGAGTATATTGTTTTTGAACATGGCCCATTCGATTATGAGCAAGAAAATCGTAGTGTTGAGGAAAAGATTGAAAAGGCAATGGCAGCTTTTGATTTTACAGGCACTGGTTACTGCTACGATACTTCCCCCGGCAGAATAATTTACTTTTATTATAATCCCGAAAGGGTTTTTAAGTATATCAGACCTGTGCGGAAGTAAATAAAACCGACATTTTATGTATAATCAAATTATTTATCGCTCAACAGTTTATCCCTTAGTTTTATTAACGCCCTTACTTTCATCTGATTTACAGCTTGTCTCGATTTATTTATTACTTTTGAGATTTCAACAACGGAATATCCTTCAACATAAATAAGATAAATAACCTGATATTCACTTTCATTCAGTATTTGTTGAATTCCCATCTCAAAGAGGAAATCCGTTTTATCCGTTTCTGCTGACACGGACTCAATATAATACAATTGCTCTTCGGACAAATTGGTATGTAGTATTTCTTTTTTTGATTGTATGATATCAGGAACCTTTTTATTATAAAAATTCCTGATAGAAACATTAATATAGTTTGTAATGGGACCATCCTCATTGCTTAACAGCTTTTTAAGTTCAAGCCTATGTATTAACTGGATGAAGTACAAAACTAAATCTTCATATGCGTCTTCATATATCAATTTTCTTGCATACTTTCGCAATAGCGGTCTGAACTTATTAATCAATTCCATCATTGCTTCGTTATCTGGTTCTTGTGCCCTTTCTATTAAATTCTTTAACATTTTAAAGCCCTCCTTTTCTTCTAAGGAGGAGCTTTTTATTAAAATGTAAACGTAAACTTTTGCCCTCTTCTATATATCCCTTTTTTCATACAAAAGGACACCAAACTTGTAATTTTACAACAAATATAATGCAATATTTCTGCACATCAATTATTGCCGGAGCACTTCCCTATTACATAAAAAAGTGCTATACTCGCTGTATATTTTTGTAACAAAAAAACTTATGGCATAAGGGGGAGTTTACATGAAAAAGAAACTTATAATTTTTCTTTCATTAATAATCATTGCGTTTATTTGCTTTGCTGCTATAACAATGATTAGAACAAAATATTCTGAAGATGTGATTCTAAATCAAACTAACAATGTTTTTGACGGCACTATCGACAATAAGCCTGCTCGAATGATGATTTATCGAAATGGCAACCGTTTGACCGCTTACTATATTTTAAAAAATGACCAAACGGAATATATTTTAACCGGATCATACAACCGCATAACACGGCAGTTTAAGTTATCTGACAGCGATAAGACAATAATGCTAAGCGGAACTATTCACCCGGATACAGAAAGCGGGGACCACTATATTTTAGCCGGTAATTATTATTACGCCGGATCAGATATGGAAAGCGATTTCAATCTGATCCCTGCCTGGGGATTAGGCGGAGAAGGCAAAGACAGCATTTATCAGGATTTAGGTTATGACACAGCGCAGGTAGAAGAATTTACCGATCATGTCATTGAACTTGTCCGTACGGATGATAAACAGCGCTTATCACAGTTAATGAGCTATCCCTTATCCGTTGTCGTCGAAGGAGAACCGATTCTTCTTAACAATGAACAGGAATTCCTTACCCGGTATGATGATGTCATGACTGCCGACTTCAAGTCTTCCATAGTGAATTCGTTTAATCGTTATTTATGGGGGAATTATAATGGCATACAGCTTGGTGACAATGGAAGGGGCTTTCTGTTTTATAAAGGTTCTGAAGATGAAGATATGAAAATCATCTCAATCAGTAATAATAGCCCGGATTTCTCCTATCCTTCCAATGAAGATAATGGTATTACTCAAGGTTAGTACAAAAAGTTTACAGTAGAAGTTTACATTTATACTATGTTCCTCTCTTTTATTATTGTAATCGATTACAAAACAAATAATAAAAGAAAAGGAGACAACAAAATGAATGTAAATACTACCGGAAAGGACTTTATTAAGAAGTGGGAATGTAACAACATAGCAGAGTTAACAGTAAAAGATGACGGATTTGGCAACTTAACCGTCGGATACGGACATAAGGTGGTTACTGCCGATAAGTTAAAAGCAGGCGACAAGATTACCCAGGCAAAAGCAGATTCTTTCTTTACATCTGATTTAAGCACTGTCGAAACTGCAATTAATAAGCATCCAAAGGTTGGCAGCATGACGCAGGTAATGTATAACGCAACAGCTTCTTTGCTTTACAATGTCGGAACATCGCCGGTTACAACTACTACCAATGACTTGTACAAGGCATTGAACAGTGATGCCACTTATAAAAGTCCCATTTCTACAGCAGCCAAAAATGCCGTCGTAACTGCTTTTACTTATACCAAAGTAAATGGTAAAAGGGTGGAAGGACTTGTTAATCGAAGAAATGCAGAACTAAACGTATTTTTAGGAACTACAGATAAAATCTATATTACAATGAATTAGTGTTCATTAATTCTTATTAAACAGAACAGGGGCTATTGCAAAATAACTGAGAGATCACTTATGGAGCAATAGCCTCTTTTTAGTCCTGCAAGATTTCAATTGACAAGACTTTTAATTATATTGTAGTATTATGTTATACGTTTGTATAATACGGTTTTCCTTCAATTCCATAACGCTATATCGATACTTAAATTAGTCATAACTGCAAATTTCAGATTATCAGCGAGACATGGAACATAGACTTTAATAATTGAGAAAGGAAAACGGAGATGATTTTAAAACAGGTGAAAAAAATGAAAAAACTGGGAGATGCGGAATTTGAAATAATGGAAGTGCTCTGGAAGCATGATTTTCCGCTTACATCAAACGAGATACTGGATGAAATAATAGAAAAACGTAATTGGAAACTTCCAAGCCTGATGACGGTTTTATCACGCCTGGCGGAGAAAGGGTTCGTGAACTGCGACAGAAGCACACGCACGAATTATTATAATTCTCTGGTGTCTGAGAAAGAATACAAAGTCAACCAAAGCGAAAGCTTTCTGGAACAAATGTATAGCCGTTCCGCACAAAAATTTATAGCTGGATTATATCAGGGAAAGAAGCTGTCATCGAACGACATAAAGGAACTTAGAAAGTATTTGGATTCGTTGGAAAAGGACGGGTAATGAGGGTATGAATATATTTTGGGGAGTATTGGAAGCAACTTTAATGGGAACCATGGGTATTCTTTTATTCTGTGGAATTTCTTTTACTTTGAAGAAAAGATATCAAATAGGATATAAAAAGATAGTGTGGCTATTGATAGCACTACGATTGCTTGTACCATTTCACGTCACTCTTCTGCCGCAGCCTCTGTCAATAGAAATCCCCAACTTCATACTACAGGAAAGCAGCAAATGGGATAATAGCAATCAGTTGATTTTTTTCATTTGGATAACCGGCTGTTTTATTGCTTGTGCTTATTATTTTACGGTTTACCTTATTACCTGCAAAAAAATGACAGCCCGGAGCACAGAATACATCAAACCTGAAATTCAAAAAATATACATGAAGGCAGCTGATGAATTAAAGATAAAAAATCTGCCGGAAATACGTATTATGGCGGATACGGACAGCAGCCCCTTTACGATGGGATTGCTTAAGAACCGGATCTTTCTTCCGGATAAAGATTATTTGGAACAAGATTTATATTACATTATCCGGCATGAGCTGATTCATTACCGGAATAAGGATTTATGGTTTAAGGTTCTCTTACTCCTCGGAAATGCAATACACTGGTTTAATCCTATCGTATGGATAATGAGGCGGCTTGCAGAACAGGACATAGAATTGGTTTGCGACAGTGAAGTGCTTGAATTTGCTTCACCGGAAGAGCGTAAGGAATACGGAGAAGTCATACTCTCCTATGTGCAAACGGGAACGAGAAAATATCCCATGCTATCCACAGGATATATTCAAAAAACCGATTCCATCAAACGGCGGTTTAACAATATTTTCAATACCGAACCTAAGAAAAAAGGAATGGACATTTTCTTTTTAATGATTGCACTTTTGCTTTTGTCCTGCGTATTTCTAAGCATCAGAGGAGGCATCGCCACATATCCCGAGAGCAAAATCCCAATAGAAAATGGCCTTGAAATAAAAACAGATGTGGACGGCGACGGAAGCCGTGAAAGTATCTTTGTAAAAGATGTTGTAAACGATACGGACGCATTCACTCAAGTTGTTGCGCAGTTTGGCGGCGGCGATTCAGTATTTATCAGTTATCCTGACTACTGGTCTTCCTATCTGATATCAGGCGATTTGAGCGGAAATATGAAAGCGGATATTGTTTTGGTACGTTATTCCATAGGAAGTACTTTCAATGCCGCAGAGGTATCGGTCATATATATGGAAGATAGAAACTGGAAGGAATATTCCAGCCAATTTATTCATAATCCCTCCATCGAAGCGGAGCAGCCGGATAGTTTTTCATCGGATAATCGAGCTGTCTCCTGCCTGGGGGCTGCTATAATAGAACAGGATGGGAAAAACATGCTGCGCATTATTCTCAATGAAGATGTTCAAAATGATGTTGTAAAGTGCGTTGACTGCTCATATCGCCAGGATGGCTGGTATATCGAAAACCTGCAAATAATCTCCAACTATTACTCGGAAAACAAAGAAAAAGAATTATTAAATTGATAAATTTACAGAGGGCATCCATTTATAGTTTAATCAACTAGCGGATGCCCTCTGTATCTATTTACTGAAAGTTATAAGTTTCCGTTTCTGTATACATTGAAACTTCACTTCCACCTACCACCGCGTAATGGGTACAATTAGCACGGTATCCTCTTCCGACAACTGGATTAGTAATATAAAAACCGCCGAAAAATGCGTCTGTATTTTCGGAATATTCATTTTTCACAGTAATATTACTCCAGAACAGACCGCTCTTTTGCTGCAAAGTAAAGTTTCGAACTCCTATTTTACTCGCTATTCCTCTGCATGATGTCGAGTATACCACCAGTAATTTTCCATTACTATTCGATAACCCTATATCACAGGTTCCCAGATTGGAGCGCAGATAATTATTTTTCTCTCCATAAAGCTCCCTATATAAACTTTCCGCCTGTTCAGCGGTTAGCGGTTCAATAACCAACTCCTCCTGCTTTTGGCTTGCTCTTGTAAAATCAACGGATTCATTAGCGAAAACTGTTAATGGTGATGTTAATATCAAAATCAAGCAGATACTTGTTATCCATTTTTTTATTTTCATTAAATTACCTCATTTCTTCAACAATTGTTTCCAGCGTCTCCTGATCCATATTTGTTTCTACTACATAAATAAATTGTTCGTCCTGATACATGGCCTGAATTGCATCATCAGTTTGGTAAAAAGAAACAGCATAATCATTAATTTCCTTTTGCTCAATCAGATTATTCATTTTGTCCATAGCAGACATCCATTTGCCATTTCCGCTGATACATCTTATAAGGAACCTCACATAGCTATTATCATTCCGGTTATAATATTGTCTGGAAATTCCTACGTCATTTTCTTCCGCTATTTGTATGTGTATTATTTGAGCTTCTAATTCTTCCGGAATAAACTGCGGAACTTTAAATCCTAATCCGGATATTTTTTGTGCCTCTTCCCATGAAGCAGCCTGTTGGTCTGTCGGCGTTAATGTCTCTTGTATTGCTGAACTATCGTCATTCTCAGCTTTCTCACTATCGCTTTTTTCAAAAACATCAAAATACATGACATAAGCCTTGCTTTTAACGAAAGTAAAAATATCCTTGCTGGTTGCACTAACAGAAATATAATTTCCCATAATAAGCACGAACGCTGCGATCAAAAAGCCTGCTGCCGCCTTCCCTGTTTTGATCCCTACCGGCTTTTGGCCCATTTTCTTTTTGGGTTCCGATACATTGCATTCCGGCAAATACTTTTCAGCAAATTCTTTTTTCGACATTTTGTCCGAATCATCTGGAATACCGTCAATCTGATCGAGCAAATCGATAATATAATCGACTTTCTGTACATCAATATCATCCGGTGATTCATCCATCTCTCTATCAAGGGCTTTTTCTAATTCAGATTTTAATTTACCATCTCCACCTACCTTATTTTGATAATTGGGAGTGCTGTTTTTTCCCTCCATTGGTACCTCCTAATCTTTATATTCTTATTAATCAATAAAAGGTAACATCGATTTCAATAAAAAATAAGAAATAAATCAGCTTTCAAATTATTTTTTAATTTCTTTATAATTCTTGACAGCTTCATCTTGCTTCCTGCCACCGTTGTTCCAGTCATCTCCGCTAAATCTGAATGTGAATACCCATCAAGATATTTTTTTATTAATAAATCATATTCATCTTCTAATAGTATCTCTTTATACTCTTCATACAGGATATAATCCGATTCACTGTTCTTGTCCGGTATATCTTCAATTCTTTCATCATAAGCAATCTCATTTGTGATTAATTTAAAATTAATGCTATTGAGTTTCTTTATTTTATTTTCTGCTGTTTTATATATCCACCCAATACTGTTTTCATGTGTCCTCAAATCATCAATATGCCGAAAAGCCTCCAAATATACTTCCTGCAGAACATCATCTACTAATGTAGGATCATTACATCTTCTTCTAATATATTTTCTTAAATTATAAAATGTAGTATCATATATTTCATTAAAAAATTCTTCCTTCCAATTTTCTTTATTCATATCATTCCCCTATTACACTTATATGTAAGCCCCTTTCCCTATTTAGTTTTTACCTCCATGCCTTCTAAAAAGTGCTATATCTTTTTGTGATACCTTTTTCTTTCATGCCCCTTCCCCAAAAAGATATCATTTAATTTCTCCATATTACTTTCCCCCCTTACTGTTTATTAATTTGGGCTATGCAGTTATATATCATAAAATTTCTGCATTAATTAATGCACCATATAACTAATAGACCATAAGATTATTATACTATAAAATAATTATTATTAGCTAATTTTCTAAATCTTTAATAACTAGTTTTCGAAAAAATCCGAAACAGGCATTACTTTATTCAAAAATACCCATACATAGGGAACTTATAGGATTATTAGGGTACAAAAAATCAATGTATCCACATTATTTACTAATGTGAATACATTGTCCAGACAGAAAAAAAGCTCATAATATGTATTATATTAAAGATATTTGCGATAAAAAACTTAGTGGAAGCGCTTTTGTTTATGTGATAGAATATAATTCATAAATAAAATTTTTTAGGAGGAACTGTTGATGTCTAAACCTACAATTAATTTCGCATCAGTTACCCTGGATTGTCCAAATCAAGAGGAGTTGGCGGATTTCTATGCTGCATTATTGGGATGGAATAAACAGCGGTTCGATGAAGAATGGCTTGCTGTTATTTCTCCGGATGAACATATATGTCTGCTGTTTCAAGAGATAGAAGACTATATTCCACCAGTTTGGCCGAATGAAAAAGGAAAACAGCAGCAAATGACACATTTGGACTTCGCCTCGTCACCAGATGAAAAAGAGTCGGTTAAAAGTCATGCTTTGGCCTGTGGTGCTACTTTGGCATCCGTACAATATTCCGCAGATTATACTGTTTTTATCGACCCGGTGGGACATCCTTTCTGCATTAGTTTTTTTGGTAGTTGAATATCGTTGATTTGGAGGTATTCATATTATGCATATCTGTGGTTTTTAATTCTTTTTACATGCCTGATGCTTTTTATGATAGTAAAAACCACCAATACAAATAATCAGTCCCGTAATCGCCGGCTTTAAAATTGACATTCCAGCTTCCCCGCCAAATACCACGCTCCATAGAACCTTTAATACCGCTGCTGCAATAACAACTCCCAAAAGCCATTTCCAGTTTCTTTTCCAAGCTGCTATAATAAGAGCTATAAAAAATATTGGAACAGACAAACTTATTATGATTTTGGGAACGGTCCATTCTCCCTTCAAATATTCCATCTCAAATGCAAGAAACGACAATATCTGAGGGCTGCTTACTGCAGGTGCAGAAAACCAAAACATACTTGTGAACAAAGCAAATATAGAAACGAATATTCCGGTCATGCTTTTCTTATAAGCAAACAATACAATCGGTATAATAAATATTGGCCTTATATACCAGCTCAATACATTATGATGTCTTTCAAATGCCCACTTGAAAAATATATCATCTGTTAGAAATAATATTATGAATATTACTGTCGCAACAGCAAATACCATTCCTAATATATAATCCATTTTTTTAGTCATAATTAATCACCCCATATTTTATAGCTCTCTGTTTTTAATTCCGTTAAATATAATGTTAAGCAGTGAATTCACTAATTTATTCGCGTTTTCATCAAAATGCCTATAGCTAATATCACCAAATTTATTCAGCATGTATTCATTTACTGTTCCATTAAGCGATTGCAGCATCATATTTAAAGCTAATGTATCAATATTACTATCAATTTCCCCTTTTGATTTTGCATGATCTATCATTTGATTAAACAATGATTCTGCTTGTTTATCTCCTTCCTTGATAACTGCCAGCTTTGCAGCCTCATTATATTCCTTTGAAAATTGTTCTCCCAGCGCCGCATATTGAGGGTGAGCTTTCGCAAATTCAATACCTTTAATAAACAACAACTGAATCTGTTCCATTAAGGACAATGTCTTAAATTGACCTAAGGTTTCAGAAAAAAAGGTAATCTTTGTTTCAATCGCCAAGAGCATTATATATGCATAAAGATCTAGCTTGTCTGTAAAGTATTGGTAAAAACTCCCTTTTGCAATATTTGCTTTCTTGCATATTTGATTAATACTGGCTGCATCATAACTGGCTGCTGAAAACTCTTCTAAGGCAATTGATGTAACTAGATTTCTTTTAGCCTCTGATAAGTTAAAAAATGATGGGTTAGGCACAGTTTATTCTCCTTTCACACAATGTGACCGCATAGTCATACTTATGATTATATTGTACGACCATGTGGTCACATTGTCAATAATATTATTAATCTTGCTTTAAAATACCACCAAATTTCGTGTCCATATTTTTTATTGAATCTACTATGCCATAGTTACCTGCCACATGGGTATGAATGTCAATTAACATAAAAAACATCCATCATTTTAAATTAAATGATATTTCTTGCAATAGAAATAAATTCCATCTTCTGCAACACTTCCACATATATCATCAGCGATATCTTTTACATCATTTGTTGCATTACCCATTGCCACACCGGTACCTACAGCTTGTAACATTTCAATATCATTTGTTCCATCACCAAAAGCCAGCGCTTCTTCTTTCTTTAAATGATAATATTCTTCTTTATAGCATCCTATCATAATTTGATAAATATCTTCCTTTGTTAAATCATCAAAGTCTTCCACGATTTCTACTGATTGATCAGATATTGCGAAATAATCTATTAAATCCTGATCTTTACCATTAGCTCCTATTCTAGCTTCACTAGCTATGGAAACCGGCCGTTGAATTCTTTTAGCATTTTCTATGATTGTCTGCACATCGGATGATCGTATGGGATTTTTATAGATAATTTCATTCTTAGTACAGCAATAGGATGCATTAAATGTCAGGAAGGCGTCGAATTCGACATTAGGAAAGTGAGGTACGCTTTTAAGTGGTCTTCCAGTCGCAATACAAATAATAATTTTATTTTGCTTTAATCCGATCAATGTTTCTTCTATTCTTTTTGTCATTATCTTTTTATTTATATCAATCAATGTTCCATCTATATCAAAAAAGACAATTTTTATATTTTCCATTCATCTTCTCCTAATACAAACAGTCGTTTATATTTCCAATGTTATTTTATCAAATCAGAAGTTGTAAGCTTAATTGGCACTAAAGTATGATCTCTATCGGTATTGAATATGCTTGTTGTATCTATTCAAACATTTCCATAAATTCCTGGAATTCTCCTTCTTTTGCCCCAAACATCCGCTCGGCATTACACAGAAATGCCTTAACCTTTACCGGATATTCTTCTGCTTTCCACAAAAATGTATCGCAATCAAACATCATATGTCCCATAAGCAGCAAGGATTCAATACATTCTTTCGGAAAATCTGTATGAATAATGTCTTGTTCTCCGGCTTCTTTCACTGCCCCTTCCAAAACCGATGTCATTTTTTTTAACATTACTTTACGATATTGTTGCTCTAATTTGGCATTATCCACTTTGTGCAGTTCTTCTGCCAGTTTATGGGCACCTTCAAATTCTGGTGCCTGGGCCATTACCGCCATTACAATACGTTTTAATAAAGGGATAGATGTATCCTGCAAAATTTGTTCTGCCCTGGCAGCCCCTTCATACACGATATCCATAATAATAGCTTGAAGCACTTCCTCTTTTGAAGAATAATAGTAATAAAAAGTTCCTTTTGCAATATCTACGATTTTTAAGATATCATTGATCGAAGTCTGATCATATCCCTTTTGCACAAATAATTTTCTTGCGGTAAGTAGGATTTCCTTCCTTCTTTCTTCTCCAGCTTTAATTGTTCTCATACATATCAACCTCATTTTGAAGCATCTAAAGTTCCTGATGCTTTTCATATATTTCTTATATTTCTTGATTATACCCTTACTTACCATCAATTGACAAGGTCTTACACGGTGGGATACGGGTAAATGTTTTTTGACGGAAACCGCAACCCTTTGATCCAGTTATCCAGTTCTAATACACGGTCTCCACCTGTTTTGAATTCCTTACAGGCAGCAATCTGACCATCACTTATATAAAGAACTTTTTTTGCTTTTGCTGCAACTCTTTGGTCATGTGTAACTGCCATAATTGTCATCCCATTCCTGTTTAAATCCTCTAAAATTCCCAGAACCTGATCTGTAGCCTCGGAATTAAGCGCACCGGTAGGTTCATCCAAAAAAAGGATTTCCGGATTATTGATCATAGCTCTGCAAATAGATGCCCTCTGCAGTTCTCCTCCTGAAACTTCTTTAATATCACGATTTTCAATTCCTGTAATTTCCATTTGTTTCATCAGTTCGTATGCGCGTTTTCTGATATTCTCAGCCGGTTCTTTCTTTGCTACAAGTCCAGGCAAAATAATATTATCTATAACAGACAGATTTTTCAGCATTTGAGCATTTTGAAATACAAACCCCATCTTCGTCAGCCTAAAATGGGACAGCGCGCTTTCCTGTAACTCGATAATATTCACACCTTCAAACATTACTCTGCCTTCACTGACGCTATCCATTCCACTGACGCTATATAAAAGCGTTGATTTCCCTGAGCCGGACGGCCCCATGACCGCAGCAAAATCTCCTTTCTTAATTTCAAATGTTATATCATTTAATACTTTTGTGCCCTTAAAGGACTTGCTTATCTGTTCTATTTTTATCATGGCGGACTCCTTATTCCATTATTTGATCTCTAATATGATAGTTTCTTATAATCCTCGTCCCAATGATTACGGTAATAGCAACCACTAATAACTGTACTGACGGACAAATCAGGTAAACCCAAACCGGTTCTATCAACATCTTTATTCTGGCTACGCCTAAAGAAGAAAGCATTGCAGCAAATATAATTTCCCCCAGCGTATTGGCAAGAATAGTCCCTATTAAAATTGATAAAAACTGGATAACAAGAATCCTGATTCCAAGCTGTATCCTAATATCACGGGTCGAGAATCCAATTGCTTTTTTAATTGCTATTGCACTATGTTCCCTTGCTGTAATAAGCTGCAAAAACATTATAGTAATTAAAATAGAAAATAGTAAGGAAATCACTATAGCTACCCCTTCCACTAAACTCATATTCTCCACGATACCTCCAAGTGTCTGGAAAACAAATTCATTCACAGGGGTTATTTTACTATCGGATAATAGAGTTCTCATTTCAGCAACTTTTTTATCAATGTCTACGCCCTCACGAACATCCAGATAAATCATATAACTTTCTATATCTTTAATATCGAAATCTATAGCTGCTTTTGCCGTTTTGCCTCCATAAGTAATATCCTGATAGATACCGCAGACACGAAAGATAAGTTCTTTCCCCTGATAAATAACAGTTACATAATCACCTGCTTTTTTCTCCAGATCAATGGCATTCAAATAAGAAAGAGCCATCTCATTCTTCTCCGCAGGTGCATTTCCTTCCAGATATTCTAATGGAAAAACAAAGTTATCCCCATTTTGCACACGAATATATTCCCGTTCTCCATCTCCGTTCCGAGACTGTACATAACCGTTCTTGTAGACTGAAAACCGACCAATCTCCGGTTCCTTTTCCAGATAAGCAATCGATGCTTCTTTTTGTTCAATCAGATTCTCGCTGTACTGAATATCGATACGGATGTCACTTTTTCCAATACCCATATAAGTTAAAAAGGCTGGGTTATCAATGGTATTATTCATATTCATGGGAAGCAGAATCAAGAAGGATGAAAATACAAATATTAAAAGAATCAGAAAGTATTCCCTCCAACTACATTTAAGTTCTCCTAAAGCGATTACAAGGTTACGGCACTTAAGTTCCTTTGTAGGAAGTGCATAATGTCCTTCTTTATTTATTTTCTCCTCCCCGCGCATTAACTCCACGACCGTACTGTTTAAATTTCGTCGGATAATCCTATGGCACCGAAATATTACAAAAAAACTGAGCAGGACAACTCCCGCTAAAGGAAGTACCCATTTTATCCTCTGACTGTCTCCATATCCGCAATATCTGATTATCGTTTCAGAAAAAAAATCTCCAAAAGGAATGGCGGCCAAATAGCCAATAATTGCCGCTGCCAGCACAAGTACGGTATATTTGATTTGATATATTTTCTCAATATCCATTTCTGGAATTCCAATTGCTTTCATTTCTCCAATAGAATAATTTTCTTCTGCCATAGTAGCCCGTATAATATAAGCCAGACATAATATTGACATAATAATCAATAAAATACTAATCGCCATAATTACCACGGCTATCAGCCCATATGAAAAAGCATTAATCATATTGAAAATCCCTGTTGTAACCGCCACTCCGTTAGATGGCATGCCTGCATCCATATATGTATTTCCCATGACTGCAGGGGACACATTTTCATTTAAGAGAAATTCAAAGCAATATTCCCATTCGCCCATATGAAGAGCCAATTCATCCTGATCGTTCTGACTGATAAGAAAGCGTTTTGAATAGGAAAGCGCTGAATTCATCGTAGAATCGCGGATAATTGCAGATACCTTAAATTCTTTCTGATAATTTCCATCTCGGAGAACGATTGTATCTCCCGCCTTTATGTTTAAAACCTCTGCATAGTAAACGGGAACTCCGATTTCTCCATCCTGAACTACTGCGATTTTGTTATTTTGGTCAAGAAGAAAATCAAATTTTTCATTCTGTGTAACAAATCCATTATCCATCAGACACTTTTCTAAGGATTCTCCCTTGTAGATAATATGTTTATTATTAATATCAAGCATCTTAACTATTAACGCATCTTTTATACCATCTTGTTCCTTCACAAAATCGTTAAATGCTTCCTCATCATATTCTCCCTTGTGCATCTGTACATATTCTGGCGGTACAGCAACCTTATTTAAGCCATTTAATGAGGATATCATGATGCCTGTAATCCTCAGTCCGCCTGACATAAAAACAGCGGAAAGAATCATAAATACTGCAAGAGCAGTTGTTATAATCCTGTTTCTTTTAAAGTCCTTTCGGACAAGATTAAACAATAACTTCATATTATGTGTCTCCTCCTCGACTGCTATAACGTCCCCCTACCGACGGTTGGTATAGTTCAAAAAATATGCCGACCATCGGTCGATATATTTATATTACATTTTCAAATTTTAAATGTCAAGTTTCAAAAAAAAGCCTCCACACTCTAATCCAGGAAATTCAGATTAAAATGCACGAGGCTTTTTCGTATCTATGCCAACTTAAAGGCAGGGAGAACCTATAATAATTTCATATGACTATGCTGTTTTATTTTTCCTATAAAGGCCGAGAGCAACAGCGGAAGCACAAATGCGATCACTGTAACTGCCGCAGGATAAGTTTTTGCAAAGCTTGTATACGCAAACCAGAGAACCCATAATACACCCATGTGCCAAATGTATACAGGAAGCGTACATTTAGAGCCAAGCCACCAAACAATCCCCTTACTTCCTATGTTCGGATAGTATAAACAAACAAGAACCACAAGATATACAAGCACTTCAATACTTAAGTATGGAACTCCGGTATTTTTTCGTATTAAATACTCGCCCGCAACACACACAACGAAAACTGCCGCTGCACTGATTACTATGCCGGGCTTAACTATTTCCTGAATTTTCTGTTTGTACCGGTGAATCAAACACCCCATCATAAAATAAGGCAGTGTTACAATGAGTACATTTCTATACCTGATGAAGTCCCCTCCGCCATTGTAAGCCAGATAAAGATAAATGCAAAGTAATACCGGCGCCAAAAACAAAATGTTCTTATGACACTTAATCTTTATTAGTACAAGCATCAGTATAAGTGCATAAAACAAAGAACCTAAAAACCATAGATGATCTGCTACCGGTGACTGATTATAAAGAAACAAATCTACAATGCTTGAATCGTTGACCTGCTTTTGGATCCCTACCGGTATAATCCCAAGCTTATTTCCGATTAAATATAAATATACATATAAAAAATTAGCACCCACGCACAACATAAAAATACGCTTTGCCTGTTTCTTGATTCTTTTCTCAAAAATTTCTGTTTTATCGGAGAAGCAAAAGTAACCGCTTACTACAATAAAAAAGGGAACTGCCATCTTTCCAAAGCAAAAGAAAATTTCTCCTGCCTTTCCTCCAAACGGTGAATGAATAAACACTACAAAAAATGTCATTAAGAGTCTCATACAATCTATAAAATATTCTCTTTGACTATCTAATTTAGTGTCTTTTTGTTCTTCTATACCTTCTCCACCGCCTCCGCCTGGTTTTTTACCCTTAATAAGGGCGATGACCCTCTGGTCAAATGCATGAAGCAGCACTGCCATTGAAATAGCTAATATATATACAGATATTATATATATGAAATCATTTTTAATCTCTATTTGATTTCTTAAATATATAATAAATAAGTTGTGAATAATGTAAAGCTCAATTGCAATTTTCCCCAAGAAAGCCAGTAAATCGTTTTTAAATTGAAACTTCATCGTAATTAAGAAAAATGTTATAACCATAAATATGATCATCGGAAGCTGACATGATAATGTCTGTATTTTTTCCAGATACCCCGGGTGTCCGTCCCACTCTGCCCAATAGCCTTTTGTTTTCAGCATATATTCTGTTAATGCATAAAAAACACCGCTTCCTATCAGACCGGCTGACAGCCATACCAGGTAATTCTTTTTAATGTTTGCAAGCAGAGCATTATAATATCTGGAAAATATCATCCCAATATAAAATAAAAGAATACTGTTATACCACCACTCACCTTTTAACCAGGCACCGCCGCTTTTTGTCTGGAAATCATGTCCGAGAAATAAGCTTGCCGCCGTGAAGGCAATAATAAATACACCCATAAAGATAAAAGCGGTCTTTTCATTTTTCAAAATCTTAAATAAGATATAAAAGGCAATATATAATATAAAAATTTCTACAATAAACCAAAGCTGTGTATTCAATAAAACCCAACCCGTAAGAGCACTGATTAATTCAGCTTTTGTAAATGTCTCGCCAAACAATATGGCTGTCAGTACAAATATTGTATTTCCTGTATAAAACGGCACTAAAATTGTCGACAGCCTTTTAGGGAGAAACCCTTTTAAATAATCCGGTTTTGTTTTTAGACTCGTATACACTCCGTAGCCTGAACAAAAGAAAAATACTCCGACAAAAAAGACACCAATATCACACATCAAATTCAGCGTTCCCTTGTCAAGATTGTTATTCTGAGTAATAGCCTGTGCCAAATGATGCAATATAATGCCAGCGGCACAAAAGCCTTGGAGTCCTTTCATAACGGACAGGGAAAAGGCATCCTCATGAAATTCCTGTTTCTTTTTTCCTTTTACTCCGACAAGTAATAGTACAAGAAGAAGGATTATAAATATACCAAGCGATATCTCTATCACTTCTTTCTCTATCGTGATATTTTCGGGACTCTGCTTTATGACAGCAGTATCTTCTGCTTTCTCTCCTCCGTCCGCACTCACTGCGGTTTCTTCCAAGCAATAACTTTGCAGAATCTCCCCTACAATTTCTTCTTTTTCTGATATAACCTCTTCCTCATTCCGGGATAACGTCATAATTGTAAAAACTCTTCCACCGCTTACCGTACCGGCTACTATATAATGATAATCCAGATAGGAAAGAGTAATAACCGCAAAATCCGCATTGGTCCCTTCCGCTAAATATGTATCTCCCAAGCTCATTCCCGATTCGGATTTCATTTGATTCCCGTAAGCCTCTAAAAAGGATTGCCGCACATCCTCAGGCTGTTCTTTTAATTCCTTATAATCGAGCGAAAATTTTTCCGTATCCTCCAGCATAAACAGATCCATACCATTTTCACTTTTAAGAGCTCCCGTCTGCGAATTCAAATCAACGTCCGCCGCATTCACTGCTTCCAGAATGGCCCCATCCAAACGTTCTTGAAAACTTTCATAGGAATCTAATTGATACATCGTATAGATTTCTTCTAAATCTTCTTTTCCTTCATACATCACATACCAGTTATCCGGAAATGATATGGAATGTCCCTGTACTTTATATTCCGTATACCCTGCCGGTGCCGCACTGCAAATCATCGGATTCATCAGAGCAATTACAACACCTCCCAACAAACCCAAACAGCTGGTTGCTAACTTACTAATCTTCATTCTCTACCTCCATCTTGACAAATAATCATTTTTGTCCAATACCCATAATTTTATTTTATAGATAGTCATGGCCGCCAATATCGTTGCAGCAAACACCGCTATGATATACAAGATTTCGTTTATAACAGCAAGCTTTAATAGAGATACGATAAACACATTATTAATCAGTATGACTTCAAGTGAAAATCTGCCCAAAAAATCCAACGCCTTGTTATAGAACGTAAATTTCATCATAAACAATAGAATTACCGCAACAGAAAACACAACCATAGGGAGCTGGAAAGCCAATGTTTCAATTTTTTCCGTATATCCTTTATAAAATAGATCCTCAATCCAATAACCTTTTTCTTCAAGCAGCCTTTTCGACATAATTCCAAAAAACGAACTGAGCATCAGAAGCATACTCAGGCATAGATAATACCTTTTTTTAATCCATGGCAGCAATTTTTCTTTAAAACGGGCGGCGAGCATTCCAACAAAAAATACAAATGTCGTATTATACCACCATTCACCCCGGAACCAGCTGACGATCTCACCAGTTGTCAAATCATGTCCCAGCAACAAGCTGCCACCCATTACAGCCACAATGCAAACACCCATAATCATATATGCGATTTTTTCCTGCTTGATAAAACGGAATATGACATAAAACAGAATATACAAAAACATAATTTCCACGGCAAACCACATTTGGGAATTTAAAAGCTTCATTCCAAAAAAGACATACAGCAAATCACTCATCGCATACTTTTTACCCATCAGAAGCATCGTTATCAAATAGACATAATTACATATAAAAAATGGAACTAACACAGTAAATATTCTCTTTTTTATAAAGCCTTTTAAATAATTATCCTTTTGATATAAGCTCGTAATAAGTCCATATCCTGATGCAAAAAAGAAAAATCCTACAATAATAACTCCTGAATTTTTAAATATGCTCAATGCACCTTTGTAATCGATCTCAGATAATAACACTATGTACATATGGTGCATGATAACGCAAACTGCTAAAAATCCTTGAAATGCTTTACTTTTTTTTAAACTGAAGGTCTCTTTCGTATAACCTCCCGCCGGAGCTTTTTTTGCTCCGTAAAACAACAGCACCATTAATGAGGCGGGAAGCATCCAACCTAACATTTCATTTTCCGATATTTTTTGCACTTCAATAAAACCCGACACACCTAAAAAAATACACCACACCATAAATATAAAAAATGTGGTAATCACTTCTTTCTTTTTCATACTCCATTCACTCCCTTTCTTCGTATTCCGGCTCATTTTTATAGATAGAATCTTGTTGTTCACTGAACTTCCGGTTATCCTGTACCGTCTCCGGCACCGTCGTAAAGGAAATAATATTTAGTATGATAGAGATAAGAAGCATAAGACATACAATACAAAAAATGATGATATTTTTACTCTTTGCATGCACTCTGGATATTTGCGCATCTGAAATGGCAATGGAATCATGAATGAGCTGCTTGGCATCTTCCGCCGATATACAGCTTTCGTCCTCAATACATTCTCCTTTCAGCAATTCCATTACCGTTATGTCCAGAGCATTGGCTAACGGTTCTAAAATTGAAATATCAGGAAGACTAAGTCCTCTTTCCCATTTTGAAACTGCCTTATCGGTCAGATATAATATCTCTGCCAGTTCTTTCTGGGTCATATTTTTTTCTTTTCTTCGGTTAGTGACAAATTTCCCAAATTTGTCTTTATCCATGGAATTCCCCCTTCTACCTATGTTTATTGTAACTGTCCATATTTAAAAAGCTATCGACCGTCAGTAGAATCAGCATTTTTACGGGAATATAAAACTGACACTTACATTCTCATATTCATGAGAAAGCTCTTTTTCTATACATATGGTCTTTTTAAGTAATTCATCTTTGTTAATTATATCGGACTGGCTATCCAGATGAATGAAAACTCTGAAACTCATGCCCACCTTATGGATATAACAGTTTTTTAGTTCCGTATTATTTAACAGATATTTTTTGACAGTTCTTTCAATTGGTGTTTTTATCTCATCTTTAGTGACTATTCCGTTTGCAAACTCGATAAAGGCTTCCTTCATAACCTTAAACGGTTCTTTTACAGAGAATACAGCCAGGATAATTGTAATGAAAAAGTCTCCCGTGTATAACAAAAAAGAAAAAGGACTTTCACCATTACCTCCTCCCGTACTACCTTTGCTAATAAAAGATATAATTAATATACCAATTCCAATCCCGCCGGACATAATGCCATCAATTAACGTGGCTTTCGCTTCTGCGCTCAACATTGTACTCGTATTGTTGGTCCGCTTATTCTGCTTCCAATAAAAAAAAGATAAAGCGGTACATAGAATGACCATGAGGATCTCGTAAGGTATAACAGGGCCATAATTCATTATCTCACCGGTTCCATACAGGAAATAATCCATCGCCTTAACAGTAACACTTATAGTAGCATAAACGAGCAGGGCAAGTGTAAGCAGTGATTTTAAAATGGCATAAAGAGGCTCCATAAAAAAGTATCCATGAGGAAACGACTTGCTTGTATTCTTACTCTTTTTGGATATTATAGTAGCTGCAATACCGGAAAGGACAGCAAGTAATGTAAAGTATGCATCAAGGAAAAGTGCCTCTATTTTTGTTATATGATAAACCCAAACGCCTGCTCCTCCCATCAGGATATTGGATATAATTCCAACAATTAAAGCTCTTTGTTCATATTGCTTTTGATTCATTTGGAGCCTCCTTTTATTTTGCTTTGTTACTAAATCAGGTTGCCATCAATTGACAAAGTCTTATCCGACGGTGTGTGACCTTGTCAATCGATGGTACCGAAGTATCTGCATTTTAATAATTCTTGACAAACTTTAGTTTTGACGCTACAGTTGTAATGCCAGTACAAGTGTAATGTCCAAGTGATGAATTGTCAATACTTCTTCAGTTGGAGTGAACAGAACAGGAGGAATTGTAATGTCGAAAATGAACTCAGAAGTAAAACAGCGGGAAGTTTTACGCTTATCAAATAAAGAATCAAATAAAATAACGAGAGAATGTATTGAATCTGCATTAATATTATTGATGGCTGAAAAGGAATACAATGAAATAACAATTTCTGAAATTGTGAAAAGAGCCGGAGTTTCGAGAACCGCATATTACCGTAATTATGAATCTAAAGAGGACATATTAAAGACCCTGCTCCATGATTTGATAGCCGATATTAATGGAGCGATGGAACAATTTTCTTATATTACGGAACAGGAAAAATATTGGAAAACGTTGTTTGTCACTATAAAAGCACATACTGATACTCTCCGTACACTTATAAAAGCTGGTTTCGGGTATGTCATCCTGGAAGAAATCACAAAACACACGACCGATAGTATTGCAGAAGAAGATACGAAAAGCAGATATGATATGATTTTTTGGAGTGGAGCTGTTTACAACATATTAATAAATTGGGTTCAATATGGTATGAAACAGACAGAAGATGAAATGGTACAAATATGCTTGTATATCATAGAAAATTTTAACAAATAGCAGGCTTTTCACTCGCCTCGATTTCCCATTCGTCCATTTCCTCGCTAACAGGAACAAACCCAAACTTTTTGTACATCTTAACCGCTTTATCGTTGCAAGCGGCAACCGTCAGAATAATCGGCGTACGATGAGTTTGCTGAAGCTTTGCAACAACAAAGCTCAACAGCTTTTTCCCGTAACCTTTGCTCTGAAACTGCGAAGCGACCATCACTCTCTCGACTTCATAACAGTTTTCCTCTTTGTTGTGATAAATCCGGATGCTCCCGATAAGCTCATCGTTTTCGAACCAAAGATATGTTTCGCGTTTTTGAACTTCATCAAGCGGAAAAAATTGGCGTATATTGCTGTGCAATTTGTGCAGTAAATCAGCAAAAGTATCATTTCCGACCTTTTGATAGATATCGTAATATTTGTCTTCAAACAAAATTAATTTCGGCTCTAAATCAGAAGCGACAGCCCCGCCTCTATACTCCATTCTTGTAAACCAGGCATAAACGATGCCGTTTGCTTCATCGATTCGATATGGATAATTTGCTTTCAAATTCTTTCTCCTTTTATTTGTGCCTTTCAATCGATAACTTGTCCCTGCCTGCCCTTAAAACTATAATGATATAGTTTCCAACTATTAAAATTATCTCAGATTCATCACCAGTGTATTAGCAGCCAGCATACCACTGTATAATGCTCCCTGCATCCAGCCATGCTTCACAGAAGTATGTTCACCCGCAAAAAATACACGGTTATTATATTCCGGTTCAAGGATAGTATGGGCGAAATTTATCTTTTGACCGGGAAGATCTACAGCAAATGCTCCTCGAAACCACTGCTGCTGGTTCCAATCTACCATTCTATAATATTTCACAATGGAATCCAAGAAATTCTCAGGCAATCCGTGTACCTCTTCCACATTCCTCTTAACCAGCATAAACTGCCTGTTTTTGCTTTGATTCGCAACCCGTATGGAATCCTGATTTACGTTATATGAGGAAACTAATACACCCGGTTCTAATGGTGAGCAGGAAGAGGGCTCCGTACATTGGATATGATCGGGGGGATATATAATGGACTGAATCGGCAGATCAGTAAAAGAAATACCTCCATTCATGTTTCCATATACCGTATTCTCCTCCCAAAAACGCCGCTTACAGAAAAAGGCGGCCTTAAAGGAATCAGAGTAAAATAATTCCCGGATAGCCTGCATTTTCTGATTACTGAAAAATGGTTTTATATCTATTTCCCGTAAGGTGGAGAATGGAATGGCGCAAATAACATAATCAAATTCTTCACATATATTTGTCATGTAAGTGCTATTATACCTTAGAATAACTTTACCTTCAGAGGAATTCTGATAAATACCGGTTACATAATGGCCAAAGTTGATATTAACATTCCCAAGCAAATCCGGTGCAATATCATATTCTCTCGGATTGCAGGAGATCAGGGAATCATAAAAGGCACAAGGGAGGTTAATCATACCTCCGGCTATCCGGTAAGTATTCAGATAATCCATGGAATATAACTCCTGCAGGGATTCACCGTAACTGGTGTTAAGCAGTCCTCCGGTCAGAGGGTCCGTACTGGCTATTAAATTTATGGCATCCTGGCTTAAACCGCGCATCTCCAGTATTTCTCTTATACTGTTGTTTAAATAGAAGGAATACTCCGGTGAATACTCCGGCAGAATCTGCAGCAGTTCTCTACGGATCTCCGGAGGCAGGCTCAGTAAGACAGAATCGAAGGCATAATCATTTAACTCCGGCCATGACAAAGATCTTTCATAACCAGTAAGATCAAATAAGGGATACAAATATTTCGTTATATTATCTCCGTCCCGATCTCTTCGTACTCTGGTGTTATGAACGTATATAAAATTGTTGGGAAAAGGTGAAGTAATCGGAATGGTATTCAAATGTAACAAATTTATATAATGCCAGGTTGTACCATGGGACAGAGGAATTCTCATAGGACCAAATTCCCCATAATATCGCCTGCCCTTATCAAAATAATAAGTATACACTCTTCCGCCTATGCGGTCTGTCATGGCATCATACAGCGTAATTTCTGCTCCGGTCTTTCTTAGTTCAAAGGCAGCGGATAAACCGGCCAGACCTGCACCTATTATGCCTACTTTAAGGTTTTTATGTGCTCCGGGAACAGCATAAGAAGTAATATCAGGCGGGGGATTTAATAGTTCAACTACATTTTCAAAATCTTCCGGCCGGCCGGCGTTAGTAAAAGCATTTCTTAATATTTCATATCTGGTGGAATCACTAGGATTCATCAGATAATCAACTGTTTGATCAGACATATAAGAATGCCTTTCATTAATTCTCTTGCTGTAAATGTATTATCTGGATTTTGAAAATATACTTGAGGAAAATCAATTTCCGGCATCGTCTTAAGGGCAAAATATAAAAAATCAGCTATATGTAGTCCGAATTGCTTCACAAATAATTAATCAACAAGGTCATTTTGGAATCTTGAAAGATGCTCATACGGAAGAATAAGTCTCCCCCGGTACAGGCCACAACCATCGTTAATAAGTGAATTATTCACTGCCGAAAACATATTTACATCCAATTTCGATAATTCAAGCTGCTGTAACATGATACCTCTTTCATAAGAATCATCAAAATAAATATTCTCTCCTTTTGGAATTGCATTTCGTTTAGCTCTTTCACTTTCCTGCCGTTTTTCGTAACCTAGATGATTAGCAGGACCAATTTCAGCAAAATCGTCCATTTCTTTTGTACGAAGTTGTACTTCCACATAACAACGTGCAATATTATCATAAAATGTTATATGCAGAGAACGATAGCCACTGGACTCTGGATTTACAACATAATCTCTGTAATATGGGCTTACACTCTCTCTTAACAAAGGTGATTTTTTCTGACCCTTAAAAGAAGCTATTTCTGCGGTAAATCCTCGCTCCTCCATGAAACCAAGCAACTGGTTGGCAACATCATATAGATATTTATTTTCCTCATCCGCCCATATCTCGCCTTCCTTCAGATGACATTTAGGAAGAGAAATCACGATTCTGTATGCAATCAGGTCCCGAAAACAATTTAAATAGTTTTTCAGTTCAGGAAGCGAAGGGTAATTGCCATGTTTAATATAATAGTCGTAAATATATTCCACAATGTATCCGTTGAATTTAGCTTCTGCGCGTATCAGCGATTTAATCCGGCCCTTAAAAGTAAATGCAAGAAAAGGATATTCATTTGCCATATGTTTATAGAATTCCCGAATCCGCTGAGACTGCGAAGTCAGGAATTCGTTGTGCTGTAAAAGTTCCGCAATCTGAAGCAGAAAATTACAGTGCACAAGATCGATCTGATTCTGAGTTTCTTTCGACGACTGTTTCAAATCCTCACTATATCTCTGCAATATCTTAAGAACGGTATCGCCTGAGTATAAATAATCATTTAATTTTTTCATTATGGTTTTCCCGCATCTGTTCATTTTTTCACAGATGCACTCTCCTTTCCTGGGGCGTGTCTGAAAACTGCTTAAATATCTATTTATCGAAATATAATCAATATTTCCAACAATTCAACGCTCAACCCTTGTTTTTTATAAAATAGCTGTATTAATTATAACATGGAAACTCTCATTTTTTGATGTCTAATTTTAGTTTTAGCAGTTTTTCAGTGTGATCACAGACTTTTAATAACCAATGAATTTAGGTTTAACTCTTCTGCCTGCGACTTGTTCTATCGCATAAGCTGTATTTAATAGTTCTTCATCAGTTTGAGCGATGATATTTATTCCAAAAGGCATTCCATCATTATATAGCCCGCAGGGTACCGTAATCGCCGGTAAACCTGTATATTGAACAATTAGGTGATCTTTAAATACAATACACGCATTTACATCCTTTAGCTGATCCTTTATATATAGTTTAGCGAACTCTATATCTTTTAACGTATCCAGATAAACAGATTCTGCCATTTCACCGGAGGTATTATTCTGGGCATCTTCTAACAATATCTGACCATATCTTAAAGTTTCTTCTTTATGGATATTGTTAAATTCGATTATTTCCTTTAAATTTTTTATTTTATAATCCAGCGGTAACTCAGTTAAATATTGATTCAAAGCATGCTTAAACTCAAATTTTTTAATATTATCTATCTTTTTATTAGGAATTGTTTTGAGATGTATCCATTTTAAGATTGCACCAGCTTCTTTTAACTTATCTAAAATACTATTAGCCTTTTTTTCTTCTTCCTGCGACATATTATCCATGGCAGATTGATCGATTCCTATTACCGTACCTTTAAGATTTGAATTTTCTGTAAAGTGTATTTTATTGGATGCTATTTCATTAAAAATAATAATTGCATCTTTAACGGTTCTTGTCATGGGACCAACCATATCAAAAGTAAAGCTTACCGGTATAATGCCTTTTATGCTTAAAGTACCCTTACCTGGACGATATCCTACAATACCATTCTTTAAGCCGGGGGATATGATAGAGCCAGAAGTATCCGTACCAAAAGCTGCCGTACATAAATTAGCTGCCACTGCAACTCCTGAACCGGTACTGGAACCTGCCGGGCTTTCACCTAAAACGTATGGTGATCTTACAATTCCTCCTTTGGAACTATACCCGTTCGGCATTCCTTTCGTCATATAATTGGCAAATTCAGTCATGTTTGATTTGCCAAGAATAACAGCACCTTTTTTTCTCAAAACTTTTACGATCTCGGCATCCGTTTCCGGACTTGAATCTGCCAATGCCAGTGATCCTGCGGATGTGTGCAGGCTATCTGCAGTATTTATATTATCTTTTAAAAGAATAGGTATCCCATAAAGCAAGCCGGAATCATCCTTATTTCTTTTATCAAGCTCTTCTGCTATTGTAATAACATCAGGATTTATCTCAAGAATAGAATTTAATCCATTAAAACCTTTGTCGAAGGAGTCTATTTGCTCTAAATATTGTAAAACAATCTCTTTTATAGAAAAAGTTTTGTTTTTTATTATCTTGCCTAATTCAGTTATTGTTATTTCATTTAAATCTATTTTGTCTGCCACATTAATCTCCTGCATCTATTTGACGTTCTCTCATGTCTCAATAATAGTTCTCTCTTTACTATTATCTTCCCATATATTTCGATTTATTCATAATAACGTCAGCAGATAAGTATTATAAAGCTTATACCAAAAAAAGACGTGAAAGCATCCTCTCACGTCAAAATATGTTGCTGTCATTATTCTATAAATCCTCTATTTATCAAGTGTTTTTCCGTTGCAACAGGACTATGGATTCCACGTGCCTTGAGGTGATAAAAAAGATGACCGTTAAACCTAATACCCCCTTGGCGTCAGAATATATTTCAAAAACAGCCACTCTTATAAACCAATATTCTTTGTTAAACCGGCTTGTTGCCTTTTCCTTTTAAATACTCCGACATTGCCTCATCGAAATTTGAAATATAATCCCTATCCTGTTGAATACGAAACTGTTCGTATACCTCAACAGCTTTTTTCAGTGCATCCTCATGTGAAACACGCCCCTTGCCTTCAAGTACACGGCGCCGGTTGTTGTTAAGAAAATTATCCGTTTCATTCAGCCAGTCCTGCATACTCATAGCTATGCCGTCTTCTGCCATAAGTTCAGCATAGTCAATGAACATAGTGACAAGTCGGTTGAGGTGTGAAATCTCCTTTTCATTCAGATAATTCTTGGCTACACTGATATCTCTCTTGAGGATTTTCCCTTTCGGAGCATCTTTCCACGTGGTAAGACCCATTGTAGGATGATCAAGTGCTACACGCTCTGAAATAAGTTCAGCCGCCGTTTTCCCTGTTACGGCATAGTGTAGCTTATTCTGAACAAATGCATAAAATTCTTTTGTAAGGTCACTATTTTTATCGTAGTCATAGCTGCACTGCTCAAAAACATCAGCTATTTTTTGATATGCACGACGTTCGCTGGCACGGATTTCACGAATTTTTTCCAATAACTCATCAAAATAATCACGTCCAAATTGTCGCCCATTTTTCAGCATATCCATATTTAAAAGATAGCCTTTTTGAATGTACTCCTTCAATGTCTGTGTTGCCCACTGGCGAAATTTTGTCGCCTTCTTGGAATTCACACGGTATCCAACAGCAATAATCATATCAAGGTTGTAAAATTCCAGAGAGCGATTCACCTCGCGTTCACCCTCTTTTTGAACTATTTCCAAAATGGAAACAGTTGCTTCGGAGGATAGCTCGCCATCGTCGAATATGTTTTTTATGTGCTTGCTGATAGCCGGAACATTCACGTCAAAAAGCTCTGTAATTGCCTTTTGTGTCATCCAAAAAGTCTCGTCTTTAAATACAACATCAACATAAACACTACTATCACCTATTGCGTATAGTACAATTTTACCCTCGTTAACATTCATTATGTTACTCAATGCTACCACCTCCACTATCCTTAAAACTTTCTATTTATTAACAATAAACTCATCCAAAGTAACCGGTCTATAATCATTACCCTCTACGCCTGCATTTAACACATTATCCATCTGTTTTAATATTTCAAATACCAATCCTTCTTTTTCCACGGCTTAGGTCTGTTTCCAGCAACTGAACTGGCAAGCATTCCCCTGGCTTCGGCAAGTTCTACCTGCCATTTTGACATATACTTCTCGATAGCTTCCAACGATAGCTTTTCTGTTTCTTCTAACAAAACCTTCCATTGATCAGGATATGCATTCCAGTTTTCATCCACAAAAGCACTGTTTCCACTTTTAAGAGCTTGGCCTTGCAATGGAAGAGCAATTAAATTACCAATACTGCTAGCAACATCCTGAGAAGGATACATTCGGTCATAATAGTGAAAGGATTTCAAATTTATAGAAGCGGATCCCTTGTCCAGTAAAAGAAATCCAAAATTTCTTGCTAAAGATGCAGCTATTGGTCTTTTAAAGAATATCCATACATGAGCACCTCTTCCAGAGCGAGACCTTTCAACCAAAGACTTAATGCCATTCTGCTCACACATTTTTCTAAGTGCATCTACTTCATCATGCCATTCATCATCTGTATTTGCAAAATCCGTCTTCTCTGCATCCTTTTCATGGTTATCAAAATCAAATACTATAAATCGACATGTACCTTCTGGTAATAGCGGATAAACTCCAAACACATCTGTTCCATCCTCTTTTTTACCAACAAGATGACTTACAATTTTCTTCAAATCAAGCTTAGTCCATTTTGTGTGCTCACAATCATCACAAAACATTTTTTCACCACGTTGTTTTGGACACAATGTATCATTCCATCTGTTATCACACTGCGGAAAATATCCACCATTCTTTCCTCTTTTGGCATAAACATCTTCTCTACCCCAAAACATAGCAAAATATCGTTTTGCTAAATCCTCCGTTATATATCTTCATATATCTTCCAAGAATACGCTCTCCCTGATCAGGATCATACTCATTAATACTCTCTATTGTCTCCTCAAATGGATTAAGCGCATCGAATGCAATATCAGCCTTTTTTAACTGAGATTTCAAGGCATCATTTTCTTTTTGAAGAGCTCGCACTATTTTTCTAAGTGAGTCAAGATCATAAGCCTCTATATTCATTCCTGCACCTCCAAGTTCTGGACGCATTACTAGACATCATCTTTTTAATGTTACCCATTCCGTTGCAGTAAGACTACAACCTCTGTATGCACCGTCCCTCCAAACTGATCCACCGCTCTCCCCCTCACAATTTCATAACTTCCGTCACACAACACCTTCAGGTCCCGGGCCAGAGTGGCGGAATCGCAGCTTACGTAGACGATGCGCTGCGGCTGCATCTTCAGCATCGTATTGAGGCAGGCTTCATCACAGCCCTTTCTCGGAGGATCGACCACGATGACATCGGCGCGGATTCCTTCCTGTTCATATTTCTCGGGAAGTACCTCTTCCGCTTTCCCCGCAAAGAATTCCACATTTGTGATTCCGTTAAATTCAGCATTCTTTCTGGCATCTTCGATTGCCTGAGGCACTATTTCCACTCCGCAGACCCGCTTTGCACTTCCGGCGAGAAACAGCGAAATCGTTCCAATACCACAGTATAAGTCCCATACGGTCTCCCTGCCGGTAAGTCCGGCATATTCTAATGCGAGGCTGTAAAGCTTCTCTGTCTGCAGCGGATTTACCTGATAAAAAGATAAAGGCGATATATGAAAAGAAATCGCTTTATCCGTCAGGGAGAAATCAGAAGTATTTCTCACGTGAATTGTATCGGTTATGGTATCCTTCCCCCATATGGTGCGCACTTCTTTTCCCATGATCACGTTGGTGCGCTCCGTATTGATACTTATCGACACGCTTGTCATTCCCGGAGTTTCCCGCAGCAATTCGATCAGCCGTCCTTTCACCGGAAGTGGTTTCAGCGTATTGATTATAAGGCACACCATGATTTCTTCGCTTGCAAATCCCTTGCGGATTAAAATGTGCCTTACGATTCCTTTTCCTGTCTTCTCATCATAAGCTGTTACACTGCTTTCCTTCATGTATCGAAGAACCGCCTCCAATATTTGCCGGTTCTCCTTCACCCCAAGAGCACAATCCGTATTAGCAATAATATCATGGGTCCTTCCTGCATAAAACCCCGTAATCAAATTCCCGTCTTTATCCGTTCCTACCGGAAACTGAGCCTTGTTCCTATAATGATATGGATTCTCCATACCGACGATAGGCTCCATGATGCGATCCACAAGCTCCTTATCAAATCCGCCGATCCTTATGAGGTTGTTTCTCACCTTGTTCTGCTTGTATTCGAGCTGAGCTTCATAACTCATGGCCTGGAGCTGGCAGCCGCCGCACTGCTTATGGTACCTGCAGACCGGGGTAACGCGGGATACAGAAGGCTCCGTTACCTTCTCCAGCTTAGCATACGCGTAGTTTTTCTTCGCTTTCATAATCTTACAGATTACCACATCTCCGATAACCGCATCCTTTATAAAAAGGGTATAGCCGTCAACCTTACCTATACCCTCTCCATCGCTGCCCATATCTTCAATTGTCACCGTAAGAATGTCATTCTTTTTATATTCCATTCCATTCTCCATGTACGATTTTCACTGTTTCTATTCCAGTTTAGTGCCTCTTAAATTGGATTCGAACAGCCGATTATAACCCAGCCATCCCGTTTCCGCCGTGCCGTTCAAAATTTCAGTAAAGGTCTGTATTTTGGCGTCCGTATTGTCCGCAAAATTCAAAGCCACCGCCTCGATGATCGCAGGCTTCTTCGGGGAACCGAATTCATATTCGCCGTGATGAGCCAAAATGCAATGCTTTATTTCTGCCGCCAGAAGTGGGGGGAATCCATCAATCCTTCTTATTTTTTCTCCGATCATTTCTGTTCCCATAACAATATGACCGAGAAATTGCCCATCCTCCGTATAATCATTTTCAGGAAAAAGGGATAACTCCTTCGTTTTCCCGATATCATGGCAGATGGCCGCGCTAATGAGCAGATCCTTCTTCAAAATAGGGTACGCCTTGCAATAATAATCACACAGCTTGGTCACTCCAAGCGTATGCTCGAGTAAACCGCCTACAAAGCCATGGTGTACTGTTTTTGCCGCCGAAGACTGCTTAAAGGCCTTAATAAAATCCGTATCATCCACGAAAAATGCTTCCATCAGTCTTTTCAAATACTTATTTTCAATGGCTTTTATGTATCCCAAAAGCTCCATATACATTTCATCAATGTTCTTACTGCTTACCGGAAGATAATCGGCAGGGTCGAATTCACCCTCCTGGCATTTTCTGATGCGCTTTACATTGATCTGCAAAGCTCCTTGAAAACTCGTTACGTCTCCGTACACTTCGATATAATCCAGTGTGTCGAAATCGCCGATTCCCGGATTATTGGGATCCCATATCTTGGCATCTACCGTCCCCGTCTTGTCCTGCAAAATGACATTATCATAAGACTTCCCATTCTTCGTAACCGCAGACTGCTTAAATTTACACAAATAAATGTCGAAGACTCTGTCGCCTTCATTATAATCTTTTAAATACTTCATATTAATTCCTATTCCTTTATTTATTCTAATTTCCCTAACGTAACATCCACTTCCATCTGCATATATTCCTCCGGCCCCTGCCTCATCAAAGTGATACCAACGCTTTCATTCGGCTGCAATTCGATCATGGCACCTACGAGGTCACCATAGGTTTTTATTTCTTTTTCTCCTATTGCCGTTATAATATCGCCGCTTTGTATTCCCGCTGCCATGGCAGGTGAATCCAGTTCTATTTCCGTAATATAAGCGCCGTACGGTACGCCCAGCCTTTCATTAGCGTCGATTGTTACATCGGTGCCGTAGGTTCCAAGATACGCCTGCTCTTTTTCATTGCTCATTTTTTCTATTTTTCTGCGAAGCTCTGTAATTCCTATCGCCGACACGAGATTTTTCATATCTTCGCTGTTGTGGGTGTTGTCAATGATTCCCAACACCTGCCCGCTTAAGTTAACGAGCACCCCCGAAGCATCCCCGCTCCCATAAATGTCCGTTGTTATAACTTTATAATACGAATCTATCATATTCAAAGTAGTATTGTTGGAGGTAACAATTCCATAACAAACGGAATCGCTGGTTCCCAGAGGACTTCCTACCGCAATTACCGGCTTTCCGACAATTGCGCTGTTACTGGAACTTCCCGTCAGATCAGCAAGAACGATACCCTCCAGAGTCTCTTTATTCACATCGCTTTCCGCCACAGAAATGACAGCAAGCTTCGTATTGCTGTCCCTCAGCTTAAGCTGGGCCTGAACCTGTTCTCCGCTGCCGAAAGTGACCATGATCGTCTCCGCATCCTCCAGGTTTTCATAATTGACAAGGATGAATATTTCCTTCCCCTGATCCGCCACAATGATGCCGGATGTCTGGTCTTTGCTCTCATATGGATCGTTAAACCAATCGAGATTAGACACGGAGCCGGTAACGGTGACGACAGACTTGGCCGCTTCCCTGGCAGCTGCAGCCAAACCGTTATACATAGCCAAATAATCATCCACATCCAGGCTGATATTGTCCAAGACCTGAGCAATCTGCTCATCCTGAAGCTTTACTTCCGCGGGCTCCTCCTCCTGCACCATCTCGGAATCGTCCACAATCATATCTTCAGGAAGCATCTCCTCCGTTTCTGCCGGAAGTTCGATCGGTGCCGGTTCTTCCTCCGGATAGAGCCAATTGCTGAGTACCGGTTCCAAAATCAAGAAGGTAAGGCAGGCCACCAGCGCAAATATTACCGCCATTGCCGCCGTTATCATCGTTCTCCGGAGAAGCTTCTTTTTATCTATGGGCCTCTGCTTTATCTTTTCCGTTATAAAATCGGAATCCGGGGTATTAACGCCATTTTCCTGTTCTGTTTCTTTGTTTTGTTCCATTTCAGTAATCATACCTTTCCATTTTCATGTGCAGGTTATTGTAACATCCATAAGTATATCTTGTTTTAAGGTTAAAGTAAAGTTACTGTTTCCCCTCTTCGCTGATAGTAATTTTATCTCTCCTATGATATACTAAATAATAATTATCAATCAGGAAAAAGAAAAGGATCATATGAACGAGAAAGTATTACGAACATTAGAATATAACAAAATTATAAATATGCTGGAGGAAAAAGCATCTTCCGATTTGGGACGCAGACTATGTCAGGATCTACGCCCCTTTACCGATTTAGATACGATCAACGAAGCACAGAGACAGACCTCGGACGCCTTATCCCGTTTATTTAAGAAAGGCTCCACCTCTTTCGGCGGCAATAAGGATCTGGGCTATACCTTGAAATCTCTCAGCATCGGGAGCTCCTTATCCACTGCAGAATTGTTGAAAATTGCCGGTTTGCTGGAAAATGTCAACCGTATCAAAGCCTACGGACGAAGCGAACGGGATGATGACTTCAAGGACTCTTTGGATGCGCTTTTCGAAGGCTTGGAGCCTTTGACTTTGCTTGCGGGCGAGATCCGACGATGTATTCTCTCGGAGGAAGAAATCAGCGATGACGCCAGTTCTTCCTTAAAGCACATTCGAAGAAGTATGATGCTTACCGGGGATAAAATCCATTCTCAGCTTAATGCCATGGTAAACGGTTCTTACCGTACCTACCTTCAGGATGCTGTAATCACAATGCGTAACAACCGTTATTGTATTCCTGTAAAGGTAGAACATAAGGGACAGGTTCCCGGTATGATTCACGATCAATCTTCTACCGGTTCCACTTTATTTATCGAACCCGCCGCCATCGTAAATCTGAATAATCAGTTAAAGGAACTGGAGCTGAAGGAACAGGAGGAAATCGAAATCATTCTGGCGAACCTAAGCGTTCAAGCCTCCGAGCATATTGAAGCGCTCTCTCAGGATCAGAGGATCATGACTACTCTCGATTTCATCTTTGCAAAGGCATCCCTCGCCATGGAGCTGAATGCCACCGCTCCCATATTCAATAACAACCGTTATATAAATATCCGTAAAGGCCGGCATCCTCTTCTTGATAAGAAAAAGGTAGTACCTATCGATATTTATCTCGGCAAAGATTTCGATTTGCTGATTATTACGGGGCCAAATACCGGAGGCAAGACTGTTTCCTTAAAAACCGTCGGACTCTTTACCCTCATGGGACAGGCCGGACTTCACATACCTGCCTTGGACCGTTCAGAACTTTCTATTTTTACTGAAGTCTATGCAGACATCGGGGATGAACAGAGTATCGAACAGAACTTAAGTACTTTTTCCTCTCATATGACCAGTATCGTCTCCATACTGAAAAATGCAGACGAGAGATCACTCTGTCTGTTTGACGAGCTCGGTGCAGGAACGGACCCTACGGAAGGTGCCGCTCTCGCCATCGCCATATTGGACCACCTTCATAAGAAGCAAATACGCACTATGGCTACCACTCATTACAGCGAAATAAAAGTATATGCTCTTTCTACCCCGAACGTAGAAAATGCCTGCTGCGAATTCGACATCAACACGCTGCAGCCCACCTATCGTTTATTAATCGGCATTCCGGGTAAAAGCAATGCCTTTGCTATTTCTTCGAAGCTGGGACTTCCCGATTATATTATTGAAGCTGCCAAAGAGCAGATCAGTCAGGAAAACGAAAGCTTCGAGGACTTGATTTCCGGTTTGGAGAACAGTCGTATCACTATAGAGAAAGAGCGGCTCGAAATTGCCTCCTATAAGGATGAAATTAAAAATCTCAAGGAGCAGCTAAAATCCAAGCAGGAGAGAATCGACGAGACCAGAGAGAGAATCCTGCGCGAGGCCAATGAGAGGGCCAGAGACATCTTGCAGGAGGCGAAGGATGTCGCCGACGAAACGATCCGTGTCTTTCAGAAAGCCGGGCCGGGGGCGTCGATGAAGGATTTGGAGAAATCCAGAGATAAGGTGCGGGATAAGATTTCCCAGAAAAATGATAAGCTCGCTTTAAAGTCTGCTCAGCCGCAGAATAAGCAATTGAAGCCGGAGCAGCTTAAGCTGGGTGACGGTGTGAAGATTCTATCCATGGGTCTGAAAGGAACAGTGAGCTCTCTGCCCGATCATAAGGGGAACCTTTTCGTACAATGCGGCATCATGCGTTCGATGGTAAACATCAAAGATTTGGTCCTCTTCGATGATGAGCCGGTATCTTCTACAGTCTTACAGCGTTCCGGCGGCAGTAAAATAAAGATGTCTAAGTCTTACCATATTTCCACGGAAATCAACCTGTTAGGCAAGACGGTGGACGAGGCTTTGGCAGAATTGGATAAATATCTTGACGATGCCTATCTGGCCCATCTTCCAAGCGTGCGCATCGTACACGGCAAGGGAACAGGGGCTCTGCGAAACGCCGTGCAGAAGCACCTGAAGAAGGCAAAATATGTGGAATCCTATCGATTGGGCGAATTTGGTGAAGGAGACGCGGGCGTTACCATTGCAACTTTTAAATCATAAGCTTCGGCATTTTTATATGCCGGCTATCATTAAAATACCGGGAGGGTAATTACAATGGTTAATAAACAGAAAATTTTAATTGTAGATGATGACAATAACATAGCGGAGTTAATTGCCCTTTATCTTACAAAGGAATGCTTTGAGACGATGATCGTAAATGACGGGGAATCCGCACTTACGGCAGTAGACACCTTCAGTCCGAATCTGATTCTTCTGGACCTGATGCTTCCGGGTATCGATGGTTACCAGGTATGCCGCGAGGTGCGCGCCAAATCTTCGATTCCGATCATTATGTTGTCGGCCAAAGGTGAAATTTTCGACAAGGTTCTCGGCCTGGAGCTGGGCGCCGACGATTATATGGAAAAACCCTTCGACTCCAAGGAATTAGTTGCGAGAGCTAAAGCGGTCCTTCGCCGCTACAAACCGGTAACGTCAGTTTCCGAGTCTTCCGACGTAAAAAGTGTGGAATATCCTAATCTCATCATCAATCAAACCAATTATTCCGTTATCTATATGGGAAATACGGTGGATATGCCTCCCAAGGAACTGGAGCTTTTGTATTTTCTCGCCGCTTCTCCTAATCATGTGTTCACCAGAGAACAGCTGTTGGATCAAATCTGGGGATACGAATATATAGGCGATACAAGAACTGTAGACGTACACATCAAAAGACTTCGGGAAAAAATAAAGGATCACGATACATGGCGCATTGCTACCATATGGGGCATCGGTTATAAATTCGAAGTAAAAATGTGAAAGGATAGCTGAAAATTTTATGAGAAAGACTCTCTACTTGAAATTCGTCCTGGGGTATATTATCTTCGGTTTTTTCGGCTTTATCGTAGTTGCCACCTTCGTCTCCAGTATGACCCTGGAGCACATTAAGCGGGAAAAGGCAGATTCCCTCTATAAAGAGGCTACCTTGATTGCCAACACCTATGCTTCGGATTTATATAACAGCGAGACTTCGCTGGACACGGTAAAGAGTCAGTTGGATGCTCTGGACACTTATCTGTCCGCCACTATTTGGATCATCAATCCTTCGGGCCGAATGATTCTCGATTCCTCCGCCCCCGTGGACGTGGCGAACGAAGTGGTTATCGAGAATTTCGATCCTACCGTTACGGCTGCTTCTTATTATACGGTGGGCACCTTCTTCAATACCTTCGATAACGATACCTTAAGCGTATTCGCCCCGATCACCTCTAATTTTAAGGTGAAGGGGTATGTCGTTATCCATATGCCCATGAGTTATATCCGGGCTTCCAGCGACAGCCTGCTGAATATTTCATATATTATGCTGGTCATTTTATTTTTACTGTCGCTCATCATCTTGATATTTTTTACTGAGATGGTCTATCTGCCGCTTAGGAAAATCACGGAAGCCACCGAACAATATGCCAGCGGAAATATGCACTATGAGTTTCAAGTGGACAGCGAGGATGAAATCGGCTATCTCGCGGCCACGCTTTCCTATATGGCCAGCGAAATCGCCCGTTCCGAGGATGACCAGAAAAAATTCGTGGCAAATGTGTCCCATGACTTCCGTTCTCCTCTGACTTCTATCAAGGGATATCTTGAGGCAATGCTGGATGGCACGATTCCGCCCGAAATGAATGAAAAATACTTAAATATTGTATTAAATGAAACGGATAGGCTGCACAAGCTCACAAATGGGCTGCTCGCCTTAAATAATCTGAATACAAAAGGTATGTTACTCGACAGAACCAACTTCGAGCTGAACCGCATCATTCGCAATACGGCCGCTTCCTTTGAAGGAACCTGCCGCAGCAAGACGATCGCTATCGAGCTGGTGCTTACCGGCGATACTATGTATGTCAATGCGGATATGGGAAAAATTCAACAAGTGCTGTATAATCTGCTGGACAACGCTATCAAATTCAGTCACCATGACTCCGTTATCAAGATTGAGACCAATATAAAAAATAACAAAGTATTTGTTTCCGTAAAGGACAGCGGTATCGGTATACCGAAAGAAGACTTGAAGTTAGTGTGGGATCGTTTTTATAAATCGGATTCTTCCAGAGGAAAAGATAGAAAAGGCACCGGACTGGGGCTTTCCATAACAAAGGAAATCATCCATGCCCACGGAGAGCATATCAATGTCATAAGCACGCAGGGCGTCGGCTCTGAATTTATCTTTTCACTGGCGAAAACGGATGTTGACGATGAGGATTGACAGACTTCTACGGGGTATTTGACTCTTTCCAGTGCAGCTTGTGAAGCTCTCCCGTCAGCTTCATGCTTTCAAAATCATTCTGCCTAAGCGCTTCATAGAGTACGACGGCTACGGAATTCGCCAGATTCAGAGAGCGGATCTTATCGAGCATCGGAATGCGGATGCAGGTTTCCTCATAATCCACCAGAATTTCCTCCGGTATGCCCGCGCTTTCTTTTCCGAACATAATATAATCATTCTCTTCAAATTGAACGTCCGTGTATACATTCTTCGCTTTGGTCGTCGCCATCCATATTCTGGCTCCCGGATTCTTTTCTATGAATTCCTCAAAGTTCATATATCTTCTCACATCCAGATGTTCCCAGTAATCCATGCCCGCCCTCCTGATTTCCTTTTCATTCAATTTAAAGCCTAACGGCTCTATCAAATGCAGCGTAGCTCCCGCCGCCACACAGGTACGTCCTATATTCCCCGTATTCGCCGGAATCTCCGGCTGATGCAATACAATATTCATCTCTGATATCCTCCTGCCACTCTTCTAATATTCGCCTATTATATCACACTTTTCGTTACTGTTCACTCCGTTCACAGCAACTTTCAACATCTTAATTTTCTTTTAATTAATGACCTCATATCTGGTTTTTTGAAAAAATTAAAGTATACTCTAGATAAGGCTTTCTTCAGCCCCTAAGACCCATATACGGAAAAACTTTACATATTATAAGAATACAAAAATGTTCGGAAATATTGTGCTTGTTTGCTTTAGCTTACAGGCCATGAGGAAAGGATTGATTATCTATATGAAAAGAAATAGGATTATTGCTGCAGCATTCTTTGCTGCCGGCACTTTAGGATTGACAGCTTGCGGAGATACTTCCGATTCCACCGCAGCGGCTCCCGTTCATGCTGCGGCAGAGGTTGCGGGGGCGACTAACGCCGCCGCTACAACTTCCGCTACTGCTCCCACTACTCCTGCGGTCAGTGTTGCCGCCTTCGGCTCATCGGAAAATACCATTACAGTTAACAGCAATGAAAAGGTAACTGTCGTTCCGGATATTGCCCAGGTCGTATACGCTGTTCAGACGCAGGCCAAGGATGCTGCCGAATGTCAGAACAAAAATGCGGAGGATGTGAATAAGGTAATAGAACAGCTGAAGGATCTGGGCGTTGCCGAATCTTCCATTCAAACCTCGGACTACTACATGTATCCGACCTACAATTACAACGGCAATACGCAGAAGATCACCGGCTATCAGGCCACGGCCACTTTGACGGTATCAGATTTACCAATCGATGATCTCGGTGACATCCTGTCCCAGTCCGTAGACACGGGAATCAACAACATACAGTCAATCACCTACCAGTCAAGCAGCTACGATTCCGCCTATCAGGAGGCCTTGAAGCTTGCTGTAGGCTCTGCAAAGACAAAAGCCTCGGCCCTTGCCGAAGCCGGAGAATGTACTCTCGGCGGCGTTGCGAACATAGTAGAGAACAGCAATTACGGTGAAGCGCGCTACACAGATAACGCCCTCGCTTCCAAAATGAATGCTTCCATCGCTAAGGAAGAAATGCTTACCGACACCGGCGCAAATATCATGCCCGGCGAAATGGACGTGGAAGTAAATATAACTGTGGAATACTTTATTCAGTAGCTTCCTTGTTCCTTACGCAGCTTATCCACAAAATCCTTCAGTCTTCCAATCGCAACCTTCAGATTCTCCAGTGAATATGCATATGAAATACGTACAAAGCCTTCTCCGCAGTCACCAAAAGCCGTGCCCGGCACTACCGCCACCTTTTCCTCCTGAAGAAAACGGTTGGCGAATTCCTCGCATGTCATCCCAAATTCCCTGATGCTGGGAAATACATAAAATGCACCGAAGGGTTCGAAGCATTCCAGACCCATTTCCTTAAAGCTATATAACAGATAACGCCTTCTCTGATTGTACGCCTCTCTCATCTGAGCCACATCCGCATCTCCATTCTTAAGCGCTTCCACGGCAGCATACTGACTGGTTGTAGGGGCGCACATAATGGCAAACTGATGGATCTTGATCATCTGCTCCATAATTTCCTTTGGCCCGCATGCATAGCCAAGCCTCCATCCCGTCATGGCATATGCTTTGGAAAAACCGTTGATCAGAATGGTCCTTTCCTTCATCCCCGGAAGAGATGCAATGGATATATGTTTTTCCTTATATGTTAGCTCTGCATAGATTTCATCAGAAATAACGAAAAGATCCTTCTCTATCACGATTCTGGCAATTTTTTCCAAATCCTCCCTTTCCATAATCGCTCCCGTAGGATTGTTAGGAAAAGGCAGAATCAGTACCTTCGTTTTTTCCGTAATGGCCTCCAGAAGCGCCTCCGGCATAAGCCGGAATTCATTTTCAGCTTTCAGCTCAATAATGACCGGAACCGCATTTGCCAATATTGCACACGGCTCGTAGGATACATAGCTGGGCTGGGGAATCAACACTTCATCGCCCCCGTCTATCATAGCACGAAGCGCGATATCAATTGCCTCGGAACCGCCTACCGTAACGATCACCTCATTATTATAATGGTAATCGATGCCCTGACTCCGTTTTAAATAATTGCATATTTCTATTTTTAAATCTTTCAGCCCTGCATTGGAGGTGTAGAAGGTCCGGCCTTTTTCGAGAGAATAAATGCCTTCGTCCCGAATATGCCAGGGAGTATCGAAATCGGGCTCACCTACACCGAGGGAAATCGCGTCCTCCATCTCACTCACCACATCAAAAAACTTCCGGATGCCGGAGGGCTTGATGTTAACGACCTTGTCAGCTAGTGGATTTCTCATGGCGTGATCTTCTCCCTTTCATCTTCATATTTTTTCGCCAGAATCGTGCCATGGTCCTTATACTTCTTAAGTATAAAGTGGGTTGCCGTGCTAAGGACAGTATCCAGGGCCGAAAGCTTGTCGGATACGAAAGCAGACACCTCCTTCAAAGACTTTCCTTCCAGAGTGACGAGCAGATCGAAGCCTCCTGAAATCAAATATACGGAATTCACCTCGGGATATTTGTAAATCCTCTCCGCAATATTATCAAAGCCCTGCCCTCTCTGAGGGGTAACACGAACCTCTATGAGAGCTGTCACCTTTTCGATAGATGTCTTTTCCCAATCAATCATCGTATGATAGCCGCATATAATACCTTCCTTCTCCATAGCCGCCAGCTCATTTACCACATCGATTTCTTCCGCTCCCAGTATGACCGCCAGCTCTTTCACATCTATACGGCTGTTCTTTTCTATTATCGATAAAATTTGCTCTCTCATGCTTCCTCCATTCTGCCTCTATAAGGCAGTACCTTTTTAACATTATACAATCATTATATGGCATATTTTTCTTTTAAAGTACCCGGAACAGCTCATCCGACCTGGATGGCTCCAAGAACCTTTTCTCATCCCCATTTATGACGACTCTGTCATTATTGTCCGTAGTCTTTCCCACTACTGCCGCAGGGACTCCCTCCTGTTCCAGTGTTCTTACCAAATCATAGCCGTTATCCGCCGCCATCAAGAGACATCCTCCCGATAAAAGTTCATAAGGATTGATCTCAAAAAACTCACAGACCTCGATAGTTTCCTGCTTTACCGGCAGCTTTTTCAAGTCGATTTCCAGTCCAACGCCTGCTCCTTCCGACATTTCCCAAAGAGCGCCGAATATCCCGCCCTCCGTAACGCCGTGCATCGCACGAACGCCAGACTTAACGGCTGCCGCCGCCTCCGGAACAATCGACAGAAATCTGTCGAATCCTTTTGCATTCTCTATCAAGCGAACCGGATACCTCGTAAGAAGCTGTTCTTCCATTCTCCTTGCTATCATCGCGGTTCCTTCCAGGCCTATCCACTTGCTCACGACTACATCCTGCCCGGATTTTACATTCCTTACAGAGCTGATATCAGCCTTTTTTGCTTTACCGACACCGGACACACTAAGAACAGGCCTTACTACCGCACCTGTTACTTCTATTGAGCTTCCAGTAATCTGCACGTCCAGCTTCGCACATTCCTCTTCCATCCGAAGCATCATGTTTTTAATATCGGACTCTTCTGCGGTTTCCGGGTAAAAACCGGATATCATTACCGCTGCCGGCTCCGCTCCCGATGCCGCAAGCCGGTTCACGCAGGAATATAGCGCAGACTTTTCACCCTCAGGACCATAACCTACCATAGGTGAGGAGGAAACCGCAGTAAGCTCCTCCTCACCAAAAGAAAAAATGGCGCAGTCTTCCCCTATTCCTGCGCCAATCAATACTTCTTCCTTTTTCGTCTTTATCTGTTTCAGGACCGAACGCTTATAGACGTTCTCCGTTATCTTTCCTGCTTTCATCCTTGGCTCCCATCTGACTTGCTTCCTACTCTGCCGGTTGTTCAGCTGGCTGTTCTGCCGGTTGCTCTGCCGGCTGTTCTGCTGCTTCAATCTGCTGCTGATCTAACGGAGCCACGTCGGGCGTAGCGAACTGAGCCAAAGAAGCCGCCACATTTTTCACATGATCTATGCTATTTGTGGCAACTGCCGCCAACATCTGATTATATGCATTCACATCGTTGGTGGACAAGCCTACGGTAGCTGTACGAGGCACCATCTTATAGCTGCTGCTGTTCACCTCTTCACGGCTCACTTCCACACCGTTTTCTGTCACTACCTTCCAGAGCTTTGCCTTGTAGCCGATATGCGCAGACTGCGTAATCACCTGGCCGAGCGGTATTGCAGGGTCCGTATAAATTACTTCCGTATCAGGATTGGTTACGGACAGCACCTCACTCTCATAAGAAACCTTGCGTTCCGGCGAACGAGTTTCGACACCATATATCGTAAATGTAATGACTTTATTCTCGGTTTTCCCTTCTATATAAATAGGATACTCTGTATTGTTGATAAAGCGGAAATCTTTTCCCGCTGATTCCGCAATCGCGGCATCTGCCGAAGGATCTACATAGCTGACTATCATAGAATGATTATGGCGCTCTGTCACCTCAAGCTCCGAGCGCAGCACTGCGTTATATAAGGTGGTAGACACCTGACAGATACCTCCGCCCAGGCTATCCACTACCTGCCCGTTCAAATAAGAGCCTGCCATATAGTAACCGTTTGCTTCCGTAAACGGAGAAACCTCATTATACGTGGAAAATTCATCTCCCGGGTACACTGTTGTTCCCGATATCAGATTGCAGCCGTTCGTAACATTTTCGCTTCTGTCACGGCCTGAGGTGGAAAAACTGGTGCTGAAAGTTCCAAGCACATCCTTCACCTTGGCAAGCTCCTCCGCATTTCCCCTGGGCTCATCTACAATAACTGCCAGCGCTATATTTGCCGGCTCAAAAGTCCAATCGTTTAAAAAGTAATCGTATATTTGCTGTAAGGACGTTTCCTCATCCACCACATATCCGGTCTGACCCGGTATTACAGAAAATCCGCTGTCCGTCTTGGTAAGAACGGCGTCCTGAGCCTCCACGTTATACTGTTCACACTGCCCCTCAAGAAGGCCGCGGATCAGCTCTTTATCCAAATCGTACTTTAACTCGAACACTTTATTTTCATGCAGCAAATCCTGTAACGCCTTATAACGCTGCACCACATTTCCCTTTTTGCCGAAAGCAACAGCATCCTCCACAACTTCAGGGTTCGTCCATGTAAGCCCCAGCTCGCCGACAGTTGCCGTTACCTCATTGTTATTCACCGCCTGAAGCGTGACCGGAGTCTCCTTCAAATTATTTATATATTCTTCAACCATCTGCTCAGCTTCCGCTGCTGTCTTTCCGGAAACATCTATCTGGCCAACATAAATGCCGTTTTCAATAGTATTTCCGGCCTTCGCCTGCACCGGATATCCCATCTGCATAAATGCAAATACGAAAAAAGCTGCTGCGATGGTCAGCTTCCTTCTCCATCTACTCATAACTTCTCCTCTTAATCTATTCTATCCACGTTACTGTTCACTCCGTTCTCAGTAACCTATCCATTCTATTTCCGACTCAATCTGCACCTAAAATATTGTGCTAGGAAATAAAATATGATAAAGTTGGTAATATCATAGCCAACACTACTAATATAATAATGATGGATGAAATTATCTTCTTCGTCTTGTTATTGTTCATGTTAAACATACTAACGCCTCCTATCCACTGAAAGGATATTATATATGAAAATACCTTTTTTTGCAAGTTTTATCATCTTCATTGTATGGCTCGCCTACGAGCTTTCCAAGGTACGCCGCCGCTCCGAAAAAAGGGAAGCTTCCTTCTGGGAAAAAGAAGCACAGGCCAACCATACAAGACGCAAGCCCTTAGATGGCTTGAACTATATCACAATCCCCTTCGAAAAGCTTCCGATGGAGCTTCTTGCGGACGATGAAAAAATCTCCGAATGCCACCGGATCCTCGGAGTTCTCAAGGATTCCCCCGTAGTCAACTTCACAGGAATCAGTAATACGGAGCTAAAGCTGGAATACGGCGCGCCCAATATCAACCTTCTAATGCGCTATGATGAAAATTATACCACACTCGTCAGCACCTTACAAAAGTGGGCTCTGCTGCTTTACGAAGCAGGTTATGCAGCGGAAGCAAAAAATATTCTGGAATTCGCCGTTTCTACCGATACCGATGTCAGCGGCACCTATCGTCTGTTAGCCTCCATCTATACCAAAGAAGGACAGACCGGAAAAATTGAAGACCTTTTAAAACGGGCGGAAAATCTCAGATCGGGATCCAAGGACACTATCGTCCGTATTTTGCGAGAATCTTATCGGTAATCCTGCTCGCCTCATTTCTTGTAAGCTTGTCCACATCATAATCAATATTTATTTTATGCTTGTCCAGCAATTTATATAACCTTTCTTTTTGAGGCTTCGTAATCGGAGTCTCTCTTTTTGCCTGATAAATCAGCTTCTGCGGTTTGAAATCCCTCTCATTATAAAAAAGATCGGATAATTTAAGGAACAGATCGGAGGCCGCCTGCGCATCTCCCAATGCCCTATGGGCTTTATGCTCTATCCTGTAATATCTGCATAAGCTTTCCAGCTTCCTGCTTTCCAAATCCGGCAGAAACTTTCTCGCCAGCTTCAGCGTATCGATCCCTTCCTTTTCAAACGTCATTTTCTGATTCACCGCCGCCCTCTTTAAGAAGGAATAATCGAATATAATGCGATGTCCCAACAAAATATCCCCGCCTATGAATTCCAAAAGTTCAGGAAGAACGCTTTCTATTTCCGGAGCATTCTCCAGCATCTGCTCCGTAATACCTGTAAGAGCGCATACGGTTTCGCTTAAAGACCTTCCGGGACTCACAAAGCTTTGGAAAGTGTCCGTCACCTTTCCTCCCCTTACCCTTACCGCCCCGATTTCTATGATTCTGTCCTGCTTCGTATTCAAGCCTGTAGTCTCCAGGTCCAGAGACACATAATCATTTATCATTCTTCTTTTTCCTATCCTTATTCCGTTTCCGGTAATCGTCACATTGCTCCTGCAAAAAACACTCCTCACATTTTGGTGTGGGCGCCTTGCATATTTCCCGTCCCAAGGTAATAATCTGAATGTTCCAGAGAATCCAATGCTCTTTTGGCAGAGCCTTCATCAAATCCAGTTCTACCTTTAACGGATCCTCTTCCTTTGTCAGTCCCAGCTTTTTGGAAATCCGCTTTACATGGGTATCAACCACGATGCTCGGCTCGTTGTAAATATTTCCTCTGATAACGTTCGCCGTCTTTCTCCCTACTCCCGCAAGAGAAGTGAGATCCTCCAGCGAGCGGGGTACTTCTCCGTCAAACCTTGCCATCAGCTCCTTGCAGCAGGCAATAATATTCTTGGCCTTATTGCGGTAGAATCCGGTGGAATGAATATCTTTTTCCAGCTCAGAAAGCTCCGCCTTCGCAAAAGCTTCCACACCGGGGTATTTGCGGAATAAATCCCGGGTTACCACATTCACTCTGGCATCCGTGCACTGAGCGCTTAAAATCGTTGCGATCAGAAGCTGCCACGCATTTTCATGATTCAGGAAGCACCGGTATTCCGTACCGTATCTTTCGTCCAGCAGATCTATGATCTCCTTTGTCTTTTTCGTCATTTATCCTTCCTCCATAGGAACGAGCAGTATTCTTGCCTCGTTCGTAAGCGGACTCCTTTGTCTGTAATCGAACAGCACCGCTACGGGCGCCTTGGATTTACTCATACGTTTATCCACACTCTCCTCCCACACCGCATAGGAAAACGCCTCTATATGAGTCATCTTAGCTACTTGTCTGGGCTGATACTCCGTATACAATGGAAGCAGCTCCCTCAACTTTTCTTCATGTTTATAAAAATCCTGAAGCTGTTCTTTATAGGCCGTCATATCCTTGGAAAAGCCGGGTCTGCTCTTCATATTCTCTCTCAAGTATATATCATAGGTCAAAAGCTCTTTATAAAGCGCTTCTTTCTCTCTATCGTAGAGGCAGGCAAATTGAAGCAGCGCTTCATACCGGTACACCCTCGACGGGCTGTTCAGGAAATATCCGCTTTCTTCATAATATTCTGCAAGCCTTTCGTACATAGCGAAAGCACCCTCAAAAGCCCTTTCCAGCACCGGCAGCGTATGGGTGAACTGATTGCTGTTATAATACAGCTCTACCATTTCTTCTACCCGCTTCAAATCGCATAGCTTATCATAGGGCATCCACTTGGAGTATAACACTTCATAAGGAGGTTCGCTGGTGTAATTTATTCCATAGCTTCCAGCTTTTTCATACATCGGTGAGCCTTTCAATACTTTTAAGAAGCCAAGCTGGAGCTGCTGAGGTCTCATCGCGTACACCTCATCGAAGGATTTGCCGAAGCTACGATAATCCTCATAAGGAAGGCCCGCTATCAGATCCAGATGTACGTGTATGTTATTTGTGTTATGGATCCGTTTCACTATATACTTTAATTTTTCCATATCCATGAAACGGTTGATTTCCTTCAGGGTCGCAGGGTTGGTGGATTGTACCCCTATTTCGAGCTGCACCAGTCCGGGACGCATCTCGGATAAGATTTCCAGCTGTTCTTCGCTTACTATATCCGCAGCAATCTCGAAGTGGAAGTTCGTTACTCCGTTGTCGTGCTCATGAATGTATCTCCATATCTCCATGGCGTGCCGGTGGCTGCAGTTGAAAGTTCTATCCACGAATTTCACCTGGGTCACGCGATTATCTAAGAAAAATTGAAGCTCCTTTTTTACGATCCGGGCATCTCTCAGGCGCACCTTCTTATCGATGGAAGATAGACAATAGCTGCAGCGATAGGGACAGCCTCTGCTGGTTTCATAGTATATGATTCTATTTTGAAAGGGCTCGAGATTCTCATACAAAAAGGGGAGAGTACTGATGTCGGTCAGTTCCTGCGCTTCGGTCGTTGTAATATTCTCTCCGGCGCGGAATGCAATACCCGGGATTTCGCACAAAAATGGTTGCGTTAAAACATCGGATGAATGCTCCGGGGTCACTTTATCCGGAGACTCTTTCCCCAGGGTCCGTAAGTAATATTGCAGCAGGCTGAGAAAGGTCTTCTCACCTTCGCCTATCATCACTCCGGTAATCATAGGATATTCCTTCAACAGCTTTTCTGCATCGAAGGAAACCTCAGGGCCGCCCAGCCATATGGGGAGGGTCGGCATAATCTTATGAAGCTCTGTGATAATTTCACGTATCATTCGGAAATTCCAAATATAGCAGGAAAAGGCAATGACTTCAGGGCGATGCTTATAAATGTCGGACAATATACTTTCTACTCTGTGATTGATGGTATATTCGGCAATTGCAATGTGAGAAGCATACTCTTGTCCTGCGTAGGCGCGGAGGCTGTATAGGGCAGGGTTTGAGTGAATGTATTTTGCATTTAGAGCGGTTAGTAAGAATTTCACGTTTTTAGCTGGGTCCTTTCCTTATTGAAATGCGCTACATATTTTGCATTCCTACAAGAAAATTATGCCATACATTCAGGGTTAAGTCCACGTCATTTTACAGACTTAAAATGCGCCCCGAAAATCAATTTCAGGGCGCATTCTATTTGTTGATATTTTCTGCTTATCGATACTTTCTATAATGTACTGATAAATCTGTCAAATGCAAGCCGGCCTTCCGGCGTTCTCTTATAAACTCCGGCGTCCTCAAGTACCTGCATAAATATGTCTCCGATTTCCTTTTGAAATATTTTCATTAATTTCTCTTTCGTGTCACGGCTCGCAGCTTCATATTTCGGAAGAAATTCTTCTACCCAATCCGCATGCTTTCCGAGCACTTCATCTATATGAATATCTTCTTCTGCTAAAATGGCCTTTGCCAAGGCATCCATTTCATCCTTTAGTCTGGCCGGGAGGACGGCAAGTCCCATTACTTCGATCAGGCCGATGTTCTCTTTTTTAATATGATGGAGCTTGGCGTGGGGGTGATATACACCCAGGGGATGTTCTTTTGTTGTAATATTGTTTCGCAGCACCAGATCCAGCTCAAATTTATCCCCGCGCTTCCTTGCGATAGGGGTAATAGTATTATGCGGTTCTTCCTCGGTATACGCATAGATAAAAGCCTTCTCGTCGGTGTAGCCGCGCCATTTATCCAGTATTATGTCCGCAAGTGAGATAAGGCGTTCGCTGTCCTTAGAAGATATACGGATTACGGACATGGGCCAGTTCACTATGCCCGCTTCCACATCTTCAAAGCCATGCACTTGAAAAGTTCTCTCTACGGGAGCCTTCGCCATGGCGAATTCATAATGGCCTCCCTGAAAATGATCATGGCTTAAAATGGAGCCTCCTACAATAGGCAGGTCGGCATTGGAACCTACAAAATAGTGCGGGAACTGCTTTACAAAATCAAAGAGCTTGCAAAAAGTGGCATGATCAATCTTCATCGGCTCATGGACCGAGTTGAATACGATACAATGCTCGTTATAATATACGTAAGGGGAATATTGCAGGCCCCACCGAGAGCCATTGATCTCTACAGGCATCACTCTGTGGTTCTGCCTTGCCGGATGGTTTACGTGTCCTGCATAGCCCTCGTTCTCCCTGCAAAGCAGGCACTTCGGATAACCGCTGGGTCTGGCATTTCCGGCTGCCGCTATAGCCTTAGGGTCTTTCTCAGGCTTGGAGAGGTTGATAGTAATATCCAAATCCCCATACTTTGTGGATGCAAGCCATTTCTGATCCTTCTTAATACGATATCTTCTGATATAATCCGTATCCTGACTGAATTGGTAATAAAAATCTGTCGCCTTTTTGGGACTTATCGCATATAATTCCTTGAATCTGCGAATCACTTCGCTGGGACGGGGTACGAGCATTCCCATAATCTTCGTATCGAACAGATCTCTGTATACGATGCCATCCTCAGACAAAATGCCGGTTTCATAGGCGTAGTCCGTCATGTCCTTAAGTATACTTTCTAAATCCTCTTCTGCTGCTTCTGCACTGCTGCCGTATTCCTCCGGGCTGTCTAGTCCAAAAAGCTCAATCAATTTATTGATGGTATATATTTTGTCTTCTTCTTCAATCAGTCCCGTATGAAGGCCATACAGAACCAATTTCTTAATATCTTGCAGTATCATCTCATCCGCCCCTTCTTAATTGCAAATCTCAGAAGGGCCGTCTCCGATTTCCACCGCATAAAAATCAGCAGCATATCCGATTTTCTCTTTGTATGCAGCGCCAACCTTTTCTATGAAGGTATCAATAGCCTCCGTCTTAACGATGCTCACCGTACAGCCGCCGAAACCGGCGCCTGTCATTCGGGAACCAATGCATCCGTCTATTTTCCAAGCTTCTTCTGCCAGCGTATCCAACTCGATACCGGTCACTTCATAATCATCCCGAAGGGATATATGCGATTCGTTCATAAGCTTGCCGAACAGTTCCACATCGTTGTTCTTCAAGGCCTCTACTGCTTTTATCGTTCTCTGATTCTCATACACCGCATGCCTTGCACGCCTTATGCGAACCTCATCCTTAATCATAGGTTTATAAAGCTCGAACTGCTCTTCGGTTAAATCTCCCAAGCCATCGATTCCCACCGCAGCTTGAATCTCCGCAAGTGCCGTTTCGCATTCATTTCTTCTTTCATTATATTTAGAATCGCCCAGACCTCGTTTTTTATTGCTGCATGCGATCACAATCTTTGCATTCTCCAGCTTAATAGGCGCGTATTCGAAGGAAAGGTCCGCCGTATCCAGGAAAATGGCATGTCCCTTTTTGCCCATGGCAATTGCGAACTGATCCATAATACCGCAGTTAACCCCGTTGAAGTTGTTCTCGGAATACTGTCCGATCAACGCCAAATCCTGATTGCTCACATCGAAGCCATAAAATTCTCTCAGTATATAACCCGTAAGAACTTCCACCGATGCAGAAGATGATAATCCTGAGCCGTTAGGTATATTCCCATTTAAGAGTAAGTCCATTCCGCAGGGAATCTCATATCCCTTCTTTTCAAAGGCCCACATAACTCCCTTCGGATAATTGGTCCAGCCGGCTTCCTTCTCCGGCTTCAAATCCTCCATACCGGATTCGATTATTCCCAGCGATTCAAAGTTCATGGAATAGAAGCGGAGCTTCTTGTCATCTCTTTTTCTCGCTGCGCCATAAGTACCCATAGTAAGCGCACACGGAAAAACATGTCCTGCGTTGTAATCCGTATGCTCTCCTATCATGTTAACGCGTCCCGGCGCAAAGTAAACCTTAGCCTGAGCGCTGTTTCCGAACACTTCCTCAAACTTTTTCAGCATCATTTCTTTCATAGTCTCACTCATACCCGTCTCTTTCTGTTAAAATCATAGTTTCTCGTAGCTATCTCTCTACTTAAAATTATAATAAACCGACGTATAAATTCCATGATACTTTGTTGCAATTACCAGTCAAAATGTTAATTATTTAACTTCTAATCTGATTGATTTGATCGATAAATTTTTCCACCTGTTCCAAGTGTTCTTTGTTTCTTCTTGTTTCCCCTTTCGCTATATCCTTCCGGTAAGCGGATGGAGACATTTCCTTCATCTGTCTAAATGCTTTCGTAAATACAATAGGATCCTGATATCCGCAGGAAAGAGCAACGCTCTCCACAGAAAGAGTCGTGAGCTGCAAAAGCTCCGTCGCTTTGGCGATGCGGAAAGTTGTCAGAAACCGCTGCGGCGACATTCCCAGCGAATTTTGAAAAAGCGTATATAAATAACTCCTATTGATACATACATAATCCGCCACATCCGTCACTTTTATGGGATTGCAATAATTTCCCTGAATGAATTCTACGGCTTTTCGCACATAAATATTTGCCCTGTCACTTTCATTTCTTTCTGTAACCGGCACGCCCTCGGCTATGATGGAGAGAAAAATTCCCAGCTGTCCATTTCTTCGAAGGTCATTAGCTATCCCAAAGGTGTTATGCTCCATCATATCCCTTACGATCTGATACAATTCATCGGAACGCTCCGATTTAAACACCGGATGAGTCACGGATAAACCGACGGACTTCACGTATTCCTCTGCATTGGTTCCACTGAAACCGACCCACACATAGGTCCATGGGTTTTCTTCATCCGACTGATAAAAAGCAAGTTCCTCCGGAGTAATCAAGAAGCCGTATCCCGCCTCCAGCGGATAAACCGTTTCTCCGATAGAGAGCTTGCCCTTACCGCTCAAAACATAATGAATCAAATAATGGGGCTTTAGAGCCGGTCCAAAGCTATGAAGCGGCTCCGTCTTCGAACAGCCGCAGCAATTCACATACAAGCTCCCCGTCTTTTCCCCCGCAAATTCCAACTTATAAGCCTTTTCCATCTTTCCAAGCTCCTCACGCCATTACAGCTTTACGCTATTTCTTCAGCACACTTTTCACCTTCTCAGCCGCTTCCGTGATTGCATCCACCACCGCATCACACCACGCATCGAATTCAGGATCCTCCCTCTGGTATTCCGGATGCGATAAAATATAGTCTACCGTCTGCCTGATTCCCTGATCGTATCTCACCTTTGCGGTGAAGCCCGGAACCAGACGTTTCAGCTTCTGATTATCGAATACCACCGTATTCGCTTTATCTCCGATAAGTCCGCCCTTGAAATCATATACATCGCTGCTTGCATCCAGAAATTCCGATGACACATGTATAGCAATAAGCGGCACGCCCAAAGCCTTGGCAACGGCTTCATATGCCTGATTCCAGGTGAGACTTTCATCGCTTGTAATCTGCACCGCTTCACCGATAGCGTGGATATTATTCATAAGTCCTATAAATCCTCTGGCAAAATCGCTGTTATGAGTCATAGTCCAAAGAGAGGTTCCATCTCCGTGAATGATGACCGGTTTTCCTTCCATCATCCTCTTGATGACCTGATAGCTACCCTTATTCCCATGCGCACCAACCGGAACGGAACGTTCATCATATGTATGGCTGGGCCTTACGATCGTAATTGGAAAGCCTTCCTCCCTATACAGCTTCATAAGGTATTCTTCCCCTTCTATTTTATTTCTGGAATACTCCCAATACGGATTGGAAAGAGGTGTTCCCTCCGTAATACGGTAATCAGACAAGGGCTTCTGATAGGCCGATGCCGAGCTGATGTAAATGAACTGGGAGCATCTTCCTTTGAACAGCCTATAGTCTCTTTCCAGCTGCCTCTTTTCAAACGCGATGAAATCTGCTACCACATCGAATTTCATATCTCCAAGCAGTTCTTCTACCCTTTCCTCATCCGCGATATCCGCAATGATGGAATGCACCCCTTCCGGCAGTACACCGCCCCGGTTTCCTCTGTTTATCAAATACAGCTCATGTCCTTCCTCCAGTAACTGCCTCGAGATAGCCGTACTGATCGTGCCGGTCCCTCCTATAAATAATGCTCGCATTTATTGTCCTCCTTTATAATAAGGCCTCCGGTTCGCCAGCCTTCGCTAGTCTCAAAACCGGACGCCTTACTTCTTTCCATAATTTTAAAAATATTCATATATCTATCATCATTCATATGTCTTAAAAACATATCCAGTTTGCTCAGCAAAGCGCTTTTCACAATAGGCTGTATGGCTTTATTATATCATCATTTTTATGGATAAGCTATAACTTTGTATAGTCTTTTCCATGTTTTGGTGCCAGAAGCCTTTCTTTATATTTCATAAAAAATGTAATATTGTGTAGGATTTCAGTGCGAACAAGTTTCCAAATCCATTTACCTAAATATTATATTATCAGGCTAACTCATATTTGACTCCAAAATTACTACAATGGCGGTACAACACAATAAATGTTGTTTCATCATACCCCTATAGAAAAGGCGGCGCATGGATATTCCCGATGCGTCGCCTTTTCACTTTGGTATATGCACAGATCCCTTCTGCGAAGCGCCTTCCTTTACTCTTTTATAATAAGCTTTTGTTCCAAACAGCAAAGGTATCATGGGAAAGATCAGCAATAACGCGGCCCATAGATAAATGCTTTCTGTTGGAATGTTTTCGGTAATTCCATATTCATTGACAATACTTCCAGCTCCATTTTTAATAATAATATTTCCGATTACCGTACCAATAATCATTGGAATCAAGGTAAAAAACAATACGCGTATTCCCTCAAATTGACCACGGCTTTCCTGAGGATAAAGCTGCTTTACCCACATTGTCATACTTTGCACTACAAGTATGTAGCCTGCACCGGCCAGGAAAATTGCAAAAAACAAAAGAAGATTTTGCGGGCTGAATAATTTTTGCGTATCAACATTTTCAGGACGAATAAACAATGCCAAAATCCAAAGGCCTGCCATGTTAATGATAATTGCTGCAAATGTGATAATCGGTGTCTTATCACGGTTAATCAGTCCAATACATGGAATGACTAATAAAGATGCCAGCAAAAGCCCGATGCCCTGAATAAGTCCCATGCTGTCCGCGCCAAAGCCCATACGATAGATCATCCAGTTGCCCATATGTACAAAATAAATGTTAAAGGAAATGAAAAATAGTGCTGTAGTAACACATACCAGAAGAAGTTCTTTTTGTGTGAACAATCCTTTGGAACGGAAGACAGCAGTAAACTGCTGCCATAAGGTGCCGTTTCTGTGCGGTAAAAGAGTCGGACTGTCTTTCAAAAATAGCAAGGATAAAATACCCGCAGTAATTACAAAAATGCCCATACACCAGAATAGACGGTTGTAGTTATCATCACTGCCAATAAGTAAACCGCCTGCTACTGTACCAATAATAGTACCGATTACAGGTAAAAAGGCAAGTACAGCTCCTACTTGCCCACGGTTTTGGTTTGTGGTCAAATCATTGCTCCATGCGCTAAAGCCTGAGTCGTTACCCATTGAGCCGAAAAAACTCATGATATTATCGATTAAAATTACTAAAAAGGCAATCCATATTGATGATTTCGCTCCCATAGCAACGATGCCTGTATTTAAAAATTCTGTAAAACCAAATACAATCGTAAAAATTCCCCAGGCAATGTAGCCAAATGCTATAAATTTACGCCGTGAACCGATACGGTCGGACAAAGTACCAAATAGAAAGGTGCTAAAGGTAGTAACCAGAGCACTGGTAACAACCATTAGGGTAACTATAGTAGAGTCCTTGGCAATCTTGGCGTATACAAAGGTATTAAACCATTGGTTTTCAATATTCCAGCATAGCTGTCCGGCAAGCCCCAGTCCCCAGAGAAAAAGCCAAAAATGTGCAGAATTTGTTTTTGTTTTCATCCATAAACGCCTTTCATTTTTACAATAATTATACAGTTTATTGATTCAGGGGAGACTTATTCTTTTCCTGTCTCAGAAACCTTTACCCGTGCTTCTTCGCTTAATCCCTGTAAAAACCTCAGGTTCATTATGATCAGATGAGCTTTCCACCAATTTTCTGCAATATGCCATTGCTCTAAATATTCTTCCCATTGCCAGTTGATTGACCATGTTCCATCTGTATTCTGCTTATTCTTTATGAAATTACATTCATAATCCGCCAACTCTCCGAAGCTATGATACAGAAAACACTCCTTATCCATGAAGAAATGAGATGGCTTACATACATAAGAGTCACTCCATGTGTCCCTATTCCATGTCAGAATTTTATTTACCTTCTGCTGTAAAATCTTCTCGACTTCATCGATTGACAGTTCATCGGCAAGACCCGCCTTACGGCAATACTGCGTCATCCTCACATAACAGGCAAGTATATGCATCTCATCGCACTGATCCGCTTCTTTCAGATAAACAATCGCTTCCTTAACAATATCATAACATTTTTTATAAATATTACTACCCTTACCGGCAAAGCTCAGAGCAAAGCCTGCCAATGCAGCGGTTGGATTATAGGTAATCGTATCATAGGATTGATTGTCATACATCCACCAGGACGCATGGGGATAATCATTATTTGATGGCACTGTATTAAGCCAGCATTTTCCATTAAAATCCTTGCCGCTTTCCAAGTACCTAAGTATCCCCCGAGTGATAGGATGATTCTCTTCAAGGCATATCTCATGCAGTATTTCTGTCGCCGCCCAGGTTTGTATCGGTGAAGAAAACGGGTTAAAGGAATCCGCCTCCAAAGCATGTCCGAATCCGCCATCATCATTTTGATATTCGATAAGGGCCGCCAATACGGCTTCCCGGCTGCCATTTTCAAATAAATACCGAAATCTTGCCCTGTCTATCGGCCTGGCATTATAACAAATCCATTTTCTCGCTTTATCAAAGACACTGTTATCCATACTATACTTTTATCTCCTTTATATTTTATTTACACATAAAATATACCAATATCGAATAAGTGTATTGGATAAATGCGACATGATTTTTTGTAAAATCGATGCCGATAAGCTTTCGAATCCAACATCCTTATAATGCAGTCCGGAAAAAATAATCTATCTGTTTTTCACCCTCTGTGTATAAATAAGAACCATACACCGGTAATGTACAGCACATTACCCGTCTGCCTGCCGGAATCAGTATTTGATATCCGTTGTTCGAGATAATACAGGCAGGTCTTTCGGATTCTGCGCCGAAAGAAATATATCTTGCCGTATCCTTGAGGTCAAGCCACTCATTGTCGGATCCGCCTCTTGCTTTCAATATTTCTTTTGAGGTCCAGTTAAAATAAGTCCATGTTTGATTCCCGGGTAATTTCTCTATCTGTCTCGGAAGCCGGATACTTTCCGAAAGAAGTTGCTTTTCTTTTGCCGTGCAAAAAGAGATTGCACCTGTTTTCTTATCAATGCGCAGAAGCAGCTTTCCGGTCATCAGCTCTACCCGGTCCCTTGATTCCTTAAAATTCCAGACGGGGCTTGGCTGCGTCACAATTTCTTTCGGAATATCCGCAAGCTTTTCCAGCGTCTCCCTCGCAAAGCTGACCCGGATGGTATCTTGTGTAATCGGCGTAAGCCGAAGCACTCCGCAGGCATTAGTCAGCTCAAGATAGCTTTTATTACCTGTTACCCATCGTACAGACAAATTAATATTAGAATGACCTGGCGGTCTTAAGCTGGTGGTACCCGGCATCCCGCCGAACTCTCCTACCCCCGTCCTTCCTATTGCCGCCTTTCTTACGACGGCTTTTCTTACCATGTCTCCGCTCCCGGACTCCTCCCGGACTTTCTGCCGTATTCTCGCAGGGGCTTTTGCTTGTATATTCTCAGAAGACTTCTCGTTTCCCGAATTCTGCACCACAATTCTTCTGGGGCCAATCCGGTTACGGAGTTCCATTTCGCGCTTCCCATCCAATGCCAGCTCCAACTCAAGCTCCTTTTTGGTCTTAGGTTGACTCTCGAATTGGGACGGAGCAATGGGTTTTGGCTGCTCCTTAAGGTATTTCAGCTTCTTCTCTTCCGATACCGGAGCTCCAATCAAATCCGTCAGCCTTCCCGAATAAAGTACCACCATTTCATGCAGCGCTCTCGTAGCTGCAACATATAGCAGTTTTGCAAAGCCATCTTCGGCCGGGTAGTTCTTATCGTCCGCATTAAATAGAAGGACGGCATCGAATTCCAATCCCTTGGCATATTCTATCGGAAGAACCATTACACCGCTCCCAAACTCCTCCGTTTCAGAATTAAAGTCGCGGATCGCCACTCTTTTCCTCAGTTTTTCCGATACTTTTACCGCTTCCTCTTCATCTCTGCAAATAACCGCAATTGTTTCATATTCCTTTTCCTGCCATTGCAAAATCGTGCCTACAGTCTCCAAAACCAGTTGTCCTTCATCCTCACATCTTGTAGTCCGGACTTCACTTCCGTGCCGGATGATCGGTTCAACCGGATATATGGGAAAGTTTCCATGTTGAAGGATATTGATCGCAAAATTTGAGATTTCCACCGTATTGCGGTAACTTTTCTTCAGGATCCCAAAATAATCAAACTCTCCGGGAAGCATAAGACTTCTCAATTCCTCCCAGTCTGTCAGTCCGTAATCGAAGTAAATATTCTGAGACACATCACCCATAATGGTATAGGTACATTTACTAAGGCAATATTTTAACGCTCCATATACCATCATACCAAAATCCTGAGCCTCATCGATCACAACGTGACTTGCTTCCTGGATTACCTCCGTCTCCTTGATTCGTTTGTACAAATAAGAAAGTGCTGCCAGATCATAAAGATCGAACTCTGTTCCGGATAACAAATTCATGTTTCTCTTCACATTTTGTTCACGCAAAAAGTCGCCGTACAATTCAAAAATAGAACCCTTCCACTCTCTTTTTCCAAAATATGTCTGATAATACCGAAGAAGCGCCTTCTGCTCTTCCAGCGGATAGGTATGGTATTTTCCATATATCTCATTTTCCACTTTTGCCATAAGGTGCTCGGTCAGCTTATCCAGTTTGTCCGGAAGCGATAAAAAATGAAACTCCTTAAGCAGCTTTTCAATCATGGCCCGGCTCATCAATAGATGACGGGTTTTTTCTGCAAAGATATCCTCCCGCGGAATATAATTCCACTCATATCTCTCACAAAAATCTTCTAAATCATGGAACCAGGAAAAACTGCCTTTTACACAGGCCGTTTTGTCTCCCTTGTCCAGGCTCTTTAACGTAAACTTCTGTTCATCCCAGTCCTCATACAGAAGCCGTATAAAAAGCTGTTCCATCGTCATCTGCGAAGCCCCGTAAACATCCAAGTCCGGCAAAATACCCGTGATATAGTTCAGGAGGATGCGGTTACTGCCAATAATGTAGAAATCCTTTGGTTTGAATTCCAAGTCGTAATTATACAGGATATAAGAAATGCGATGCATCGCCACTGTTGTTTTACCAGAACCGGCTCCGCCCTGTACAATAACATTGTGCTGTGGCTTCTTACGAATAATCTCATTTTGTTCCTGCTGAATCGTGGCGATTATCTCGCTTAAAACGGCCCGCTTATTTCTGGCAAGGTATTTTGTCAGCAACTCGTCATTTGCCACTACATCAGAATCAAAAAAGTCCTTCAGTCTATCATTTTCTATTTCATAGGTACGTTTTCTGGAAAGATCTATCTCAAATGCTCCTTCTCCTTTTACGGAGTATGTACATACTCCGAGAGATTTCTCATAATAAACAGATGCAATCGGTGCTCTCCAGTCAATGACAATCAAATCTGCGGCTTCTTTGCTGATCGCAGACTTTCCAATATAATAACACTCCTGCTTCAACAGATTTCTATCTCTAAAATCAATTCTTCCAAAATACGGCTTTTTCCTGCTGCGCTCCATGCGGAGCAGTTCCTGCCTGACTTGCTGAAATCTGGCATCAGTATTAAACCACAGCGCCAAACCTTCTTTATCTTCCACATCATATACTTCCTTCAATTCATGCAGCTCATCTGCCAGATTCTGAACAACTGCTTTTGTCCGGTTCAAATTCTCGTCTGCAATAGCAATAATATCTGAAAGCATTTTTGTTTCTTCTTCCAGGGTAACTCCCGGCAATCTTTTCGTCCGACCTTTCTGATTCATACTAGTCCTCCATTTTTTCCCATGTTACTGTTCACTCCGTTCACAGCACCCCCAACTGTTACAATGGTAACAAAAAAAGAAAAAAAATAGTAGACTTGTAATAAAAAAATATGTATAATGGATAATGAAGTGTGCCCTGATAAATGTCAGGGCATTTTTTGTGCTCTTAAGCCTGCTAACTTTTCGACATTTTTTTACACTTTACATCTCAAAGTACATAGAATAATACTATAAGAAAGCTCAAGGAGTAATCACATGGACTTTAACACCGGCAACTCCATTTATAATCAGAATGATATAAATCGAGGTTCCGTCCCTTATATAACAGATCTCCGGCAAGAGGTCATAGATAACACTCTTTTTTATACTACAAGATGGACCAGCAGAAACCTGCAATTTGCACTTATGTCCGTACCCATGAATACGGAAACCGGCTTGGATGTCCATTATAATTCTGATCAGTTTTTTTATATTGAGAGAGGTGAAGCATTGGCTTACATGGGAAATTGCTATAATTGCCTCAACATTCAAGTAAACGTGTATGAAGGCTACGCCATAATCGTCCCTGCCGGAACATGGCATAATGTCGTAAACATTGGCAATTCAGACTTAAAAATGTACAGCATTTATGCCCCCGCCATGCATTCTTATAACACTGTTTTCAGAACAACACAAGAATGGTTTGATTACTACGAAGATAATAATACATGGGCACCGCGATAATCTGAACACCTCTCATATTCCATTGAAAGACGGCGCATAGAGTGTTCTTGCATTGCGCTGCTCTTTTTGTGCTAACGGGTAAAAAAACGGGACTCGAACTCGCGCCCCCAACCTTGGCAAGGTATTATTGAGTCTAATTATATTATATACAATAACAAAAAACATCGTATTTACTGGATTTTTTCGTTTTTACAAATAACATATAATAAGGTAAAAACATAGTTGACTTTAGAAATATTTTAGAACGAAATATGGCTCAGTGCTTTCTTGCTTGCTTAAATTAAGAGCCGGTAAAGATTGCTCTCTATCCGGCTCTTTGGATCCAGTTCCGCTGATTTAAATTTTAATGTACCATCTATATCAAGATACAATGTGCCTCCATTTACTCCGGCGTTGTGAAATGCGTAACACGCTCTTGTATATGTATTAGTGCTTATAGGCGCAGCCGAAGAAAATTGTGCGGTTGAATAAGAAGTGATGCTTGGTTCTATTTTCTTAGTAACAGTTTGTGTTTCACTATACAAATTTGAAGTAAGGCCAGCTTTACTACTTATTCCTACATTTAAAGAATCAATGTTAGCTGTATTTGCTTTAATCTTATCATTTAGTAATTTTCCCATTGTCGCATCCAGCGCCTTGCCAGCTACGGTTGTCTGTAAGTCTGCTACAAGTTCCGGTGTATCTCCCTTCGGCCCCTGCTCTCCGGTATCTCCTTTATCTCCCTTGAGACCCTGTTCGCCAGTCGCACCTACTGGTCCCTGAATACCTTGTGGGCCTCTGTCTCCAGTTTCCCCTTTGCCACCCGCTAATCCCTGCGGTCCAGTAGGTCCCTGTATGCCTGACGGTCCCTGTGCCTTTACTCCTGTATCTTCATTATCTACATACCAATTTCCATTTGCTCCAATGTAAGGAGCGTATACACCGCTTAAAGTTTCCATAATCTTTTCCTCCTGATAATTAATTGATAGTTTCTCCACATGTGTTAATCTTAATTTAGAACATATGTTCTATTTTGCAATAGTGAATATAACCAAAGTTAACCCGTAAATTCAAAAAATTCTACACTTAAATGCATTTTTAATTTCCAATTTTTAGCACCAGTGCAAGAGTAAGCTGGTATTAACTCCAGACAATTATTTTACACTTTACACCTATAGGCACATAGAATAGTAATATAAGAAATTCCAAGGAGTAATTACATGGATTATAATGTCGGTGTATCACCCGATAATTCCGGTAACATGGGTGAAACCTCTAGTATTTTTGTCACTAACTTAGCACTGGAAGCCATAAATAACAATCTCTTCTTTGCCACCAAGTGGACCAGCCGGAATATGCAGTTTGCGCTGATGTCCATACCTATTGGTTCCGAAACAGGACCGGATATACACCAAAATTCGGATCAATTCTTTTATATCGAACAGGGCAGCGCATTGATAACTATGGGAATCTGTGAAAACTGCCTCAATTTTCAGTCACTCTTCTATAGTGGGTTCGGAGCGTTTGTTCCCGCAGGCATATGGTTTAACGTTGTTAACACGGGGCCGATTGACTTAAAAATGTTTACAGTTTGTGCTCCGGCACTTCATACCTATAATGCAGTATTTGAGACAAAAGAAGAATGGTCTACTTACAATGAATCTTGACGAGGCTATGTTTAATATATAGGATTCCAGCACAACCAAGTTGCAGAAACTGTCGATACGAATACTATAATATTGGGCTAATGATCTGCTTGACAATAATTATTGTTTCATCATACCCCCTCATAGATAAGGTACAATAAGTTGCGCAAATTGAAAAATATATAAAAAGAGACAGGGTTTGCAGATCTCTGGTAGAATGAAGTTGCCACACACCATTCTGAAAGGAGACTACAAACCATGTCCGAGAAAATTGTACAGTTAAACGAGGAAATAATCAAGGGACAAATGAAAGAATCAGTCCGCGGGAGCGTGGAGGAAACACTAAATGGTCTGCTGGAGGCCGAGGCACAGAAACTGAATCAGCCCGCCAAATACGAATGAAGCCAGGAGTTCTCCAAAGCTAGTCTCGGAAATTATGGGAAATAGTATAAAAACCGTGCTTACAAATTATGCACATGTTACTTTGGACATGCAAAAAACTGTAGTTGATAACTATGCGGACAAGATTGTCAATCATGGATAATAAGAGAAAAATATAAAAACTTTAGAATAAAACCTTAGAAAAAACCATTTCGAACAAAGAATAACGGTTCCCGAAAATCTCAGGAACCGCTATTTCACTGTATTTAATAAAGAGCGCGAGACGGGACTCGAACCCGCGACCCCGACCTTGGCAAGGTCGTGCTCCACCAACTGAGCCACTCGCGCGAATGTAAAACAACTATGATGAACAGCATTAATGTACTCTTTTAACGCGTCAACATTGATTATTTTACATATAACTGACCGTTTTGTCAACCACTAATTGTATTTTTTCTAATTATTAATTTCATTGTACTTTTTATCTATTTAATTACTCTGTCACCTTGCTGATGCTTACCGTTAAATTGCCATCCTTCACATCGGAATGGATACATATGGGATAATCGTAGGGGTTTTTGAACTTCAGGTCCTTCGCGCCTTCCACAATTGCTGAATCGAGCCCCTGCGGTACATAATCCACCTCTAAGGAATGCGTGTAACGCTCTGTCGCCGGGATGGCGGAGAGTAACATCGTCACATAGAGAGTCGAGGACACCTGACAGATTCCTCCACCTATGCTCGTCACGACTCTCCCGCTGGCAAAAGAGGGCGCAAGCTTATATCCGTTTTCCGTGGTTCTTGAAAGGACGGAATTACTGAAGGAAAACGTCTCTTTCGGCTGAATCACCATGCCGTTTATTCTATCGGACGCAAGCTCGATATTTACCGCTCTGTCTTCGTCCGTATTGTATTTCGTGGAATATGAAGAAATCTCATTCACATCCGTCAGCGTACCCGTTTGGGCTGCTGCACGGCCTTCTGCTTTGCCCGACTGGATATAATGATAATAATAAGCGCTCAAATCCTTTATCCCCAAAACAGGAATTAAGTCGAGGTTGTTTTTCATGTAAGCCCGCACATTGAAATCTGCCCTGCCTACACGTCCTTCCTTCATGCCCGAGGTTATGAAATGCGTAAGCAGCTTATCCGCATCGTGACCTACCGCCTTCTGTACATCAGGATAAGCATTGTAATAATATTCCGCATCGAACACCGGGGAATAGTCGATCCCTCCTGTGGGAATCTCTCTCGCCTGTGCCGCCGTACCGGATAATAAGCAAAGGTACAGCGCCAAAGCCGCAAATTTTGTCCATTTCTTCATTACGCTTCGTCTCCTTTTAAAAATCATGCTATTTAGCGATCGATGCCCCCTAAATCGCCGACTTTTTAAGCGTAACATAAATAACCTGCCTTTTCCAGCTCATAACTTCTTAATATTATTTAATTTTTAAAAGAACGCACAAAAAAAGCGGGTGATGGGAATCGAACCCACGTATCTAGCTTGGAAGGCTAGTGTTCTACCATTGAACTACACCCGCATGTAATATCCGAAACCGGACATATTTATTTTACCGACAGTTAGGATATTACCATATTTTGTTTCTATGCGCAAGACTTTTTAATAAAAACTTCTATTTACTTTCCTGCACGTCCATCTCAAATATACGATCAGTAATATATTCCTGCATTTGTTCCTTCGGTATCGCCAGCGAAACCGATAATTCCGAATACAGATTATCTTCTGCCATCCTCAAATATTTTTCATCCATTACCGTTGTTTTCTTTCCCTGGGCAATTCTCCTCTGCTTGCGGACATACAACGTCTTTATAACTCTTATCCAGTCTCTGCACTCACCGCTGCGAATAGTTTCCTTATATTTTTCTTCCCTTTGTTTATCATCGCCCACCCACAGCTCTTCGATGTCGGGAATGGCATTGATTAGCGCATCCGCTTCCGCCTTTGTCAGCACCGCTCTCATGACAGTTTTTTCGCTGTCCACCGGTGTAAATATCTTGCTTTCCTTTTGATGGCGGGGAATTAATATATAGTACAGCCTGCTTTCCGACACGCCCTTCATATCGAGAGTTGTAATATCTTCAATCTTGCACACTCCCGTATTTCCATATACAACGTATTCTCCTTTCTCAAACATGCTATCCCTTCTTTTCTTCAATAAAATGTTCATAGTGTCCTACTTATATTTTACCCTGAAAATAGGATTTTACTACCTTTTTTTGCGTCTTTTTCCACTTTTGTCTTATTTACCCTATTATGCCCTGCCTGGATTTGTGCACTTTTCTTACGTTTTATTGAAATATGCAGGAACAAAAGTGTGATTCGTACTCTCTTGGTCCAATACTTCGGCAGCACAGCTTTTATTTCGCACGCGCAGCTGCGCTAGGACTCTCACCTTTACTCCAGCTCTACCCAGCCTTCCATCGAATCGAAGCTGTACTCCAGATTTATCGTTACCTCTTTATTCTGGTAACCGTCAAATCCTATATCCGCAGATTCTATAATGTTTCCGTCGGTATCAATCGCTTCCAGATGCCATACTGTTTCTTCTCCCGTCATATAGATATTAACAATACTGAGAACGCCGAAGCCACCCAGTCCCCCGATATCCTCCGCCAGATTTACCTTTTCAGACTCTTCCGAAGTTCTATACAGATAGACCTCTTTCAAATCCACTCCGGTATTGTTTCTAATCGTTACCGAAATGCCGGCAGCATCATCCGTTGGTTCTATTTCCCCCATCTGTCCGATAGATTCCAAAATACCGTCATACATCGCTATATTCGCCTGCAGCTTTTCAATAATCGCATCCAGCTCCTCTTCCGACATTTGTTCCACATCCTGCTGTCCGATGAGGTTGATTTGCTCCGCCATGCTATCCAGCTCTCCGTCCAAGGAGTCGTCCTCCACATCGGCATATGCCTCAATCACTTCATTATGCCTGTTTACCAGCTCGGTGTACACGCTCCTCGCTTCCTCAATTTTCTCCGCAGAAGGTCCTCCGCAGCCTGCCAGCAGCAATACGGCGAGGCATAAGCCTAATGCTTTTCCATACTTTATCATTTATAACTCCCTTTCATTCTTTCTGCCATATCATTTCGAATTCGGTACATCCCGCTAAGTCCGGTTTTATGTCATCCGTTCGTGCCCCCGCATACTTCTTGTTTATCTGAAAGCCTTCCCTTATGTAAAAATTAACGGCCTTTTTGTTCTTACAATATACATGAAGGTTTATCCTGAAATATTTCGATTTGCATATATCCATAAGGGCCTTTCCCACACCCTTTGAACGCATCGAACGTTTCACGAAGATGCCTTCAAGATAGCCCTTGTTTATCCCTGCAAAGCCATGAATACCCTCATGATCCTCATAAACGTAAGCCTCCGACTCGTATAACTGATTTTTAACCGCTTCATAATTGCCCAGCCAGTAGTCCTCAGGAATGAAGTCATGGGCTTCGATATTGGCCTCCAGCCATATCCGGGCAATCTCCTCCACGTCACTTTCTTTCATCCTTCGCACCATCAATATTTCCCTGGCATCCCCGGGAAGTTCATAGGTGCAGTCCAAAAACAGTCTGCTGTTGTGCGCTTCCCTTTCATTATAGGAATACCCCAGCCCACGTCCGACCTCCCTGGCCAGAGCATCAAAAAAGTCACACATTTCAAAAAGTGACTGCCATATGGCTTCCGGATTCCCCGCCGGATACATGAGCAGTATCCGTTCCATCTTATCCTGAGATAAAAATCTGTAAAGATACTTTCCTGATTTTCCTATACTGCTGGAAAAATAAGTATGTATACCTACATACCACGAAAGCATTTTGATAAATTCCGGCCTGACGTGGAAATTCAGCATATCCATAGCATAGGTTATCTCCCCACGCCATAGACCCTTTCCCATATTGTTAAGCAACCACCAGAATTCGTTGCAGCTGCATAAGTATTCTTCCTCTGTGGGCTTTTTTACCCAGTGATCCTCATCAGTAGAAGGAGGAATCTGCGGAAATGACTTATCCTTATCCAGAAGAACGATACACAGCCTATCCCGCTCCATATCCTTTATACTGTATTCCATGGTCATAAGGTGAAGGTCTAAGCGGTTGCCATCGGCAAGCTGCATCAGATACCCATAACAATTCTCGAAGTCACACTCATGTCCTAATATACCGCTCATCTTCTCCGGAAATTGCATGTACAGCCGCTCTCCGAACACGTCAATCCAGTTTTCCTCTTCAATAAAAGATTTCGTCTCCGTTACAACATATACGATGTCGTAATCCTGAAATATATCTTTCGGCGCATTCTTGTTTGTTCTGGAGCCGTTCATATACACTCCCCGGATGCGTTCGTCTCTTTCTGCCGTTCCAATTATAAGGTCCATCATTTCTTTTTCACTTCTCATGAATATCTTCCCCCAATTTTTCTGCAATTGCGTTCTTGTCTTCCGAGACCGCTTTACCATCGTTTGACAAGGTCTTATCCGACCGTGCGTGACCTTGTCAAACGATGGTACTTTTATTATAACAACAAATGCAGAATAAACAAACAGTATTCTGTCAAAAGGACCCGGCAAAATGCACAGGTCCTTTGATGAATAGCTAATATTTAATAAAATGACTTACACTGCCCTCCAGTCTTTCCACCACATCATTTACCTCCTGCAAGGCTCTCACGATTTGTCCCATGTTCTCCGACAGCTCAGAAGTATCCTCCGCAACACCGGTAATCTCCTGTGTGCTGTCTCCGACCGTAGTATTGATCCCATCGTTTGCCTTGTTTATCTTTTTAACTAAATAAAGCAGCTCTGACATACAAGTCTTGAAGTCTTCCATAATGCCATCCATTTCTTCTGCTGCTTCAAAATATTCTTTTCCGGTTCTTTCTAATGTTTCATAATCTTCCAATACATTTTTATGTATGAAGGATAATATCTCCTGTGTATCATTGGCCAGATCCTCCACATGTCCTACCACTTCGCCGCTAATATTCTGAATATAATTTGCTGTATTTCTGGAATTATCGGCCAACGCTCTTATTTCATCCGCAACTACCGCGAATCCTCTGCCTGCTTCGCCGGCTCTTGCCGCTTCAATAGAAGCGTTTAGTGCGAGTAAATTGGTCTTGCTCGCAATTCCTAATATTTCTTCCGTCAATTCCGTAATTTTATAGATTTGCTTACTATTTTCCACCGATTCACTCACCGAGGTGTCAATTGACGCAATTATGTTAACCGCTTTTGCTTTGCTGTTTATCGCTCTTTGCTCTACCTCATGTGCTTTTACTTTAACATCTTTCGCGTAATCGCTTCCCCTGGCCGCTTTACCCGCAGCCTGAACAACAGAATTTTCCATATTCAGGGTATCTTCATTCAGCATAGTAATCGTTGCGGATACCTCTTCCATTCCAGCCGCAAGTTCCTGCATCGTTGCCGAAATATTATCAGCTTTCTCATTCGCATTTCCTACATTCTTTTCTACTACTTTTCCTTGTATTCCCAATTCGCTGCAGGATGCGATCATACTCGATATGATATTTTGTACCAATCCCAGGAAATCATTAATTCCTGATGAAAATCTTCCTATTTCATCTCTTGACCTGACTTCGATTCTCTGCGTTAAATCTCCCTCTTTTTCTTTTATCCCATTTACGATCATATCAATTTGTTTTGTAGATTTTTTGACAGGTCTTACCACAGTAAGACTTATCACTATAATACTGATTACAATAGAAATTGCAAAAAAGGCAAATGATCCAAATGCAATGTATGGCACCGTTTCGAATATATCCGCTATCGATGCCTGCTCCCTTCCCATTTCCCCGTTTGTATATTCAATAATCGAATCTATATATCCTTCAATATTTGCATCGAACATGGATAGATTGGAAGTTGCGGATACCTCTGCCTGTTGTTTATTCACCTTACTTGTATTCAGCAGGCTTTCCACCGTTTTTTTATACCGCGCATAATCTGCAGCAAATTTATCGAAGTCCTCACGTCTGGCATCATCTTTGCACAAAAGAGAATCGAAAGCCTTTGTTTTCACATCTAATTCAGCAATTCTTTCATTAATCCCTTCACCTATACTTTCCATATCCCCTTCTCTGTCCGTTAGAACATGAATTAAGACTTGTCCGTTAATATAAGAAAAGTCTCTGGATATTTCAGAAATAGCCTCAACCTCAACTACTTGCTTATCGATGATCTTTTCATTTGCATCGCTAATTTTTTGTAAAGACGATACCATGAACCAGATAACTGCCATGGCCACCAGCGATATTAATAATATTTGAATATATATCTTAGTTCCTATACTGCTCTTTAATTTTTCATTCTTAGGTACATTTTTGTTAGCCTTTTGTTTTTTTTCCCGATTTACACTCATAGCCTTTTGTTCCCTCCCTAATCATACCAACAGTTTTTCGAACTACAGAAAGTTCCAACGTACTAAAAAGCACGTCGGAACCTTTCCTGATTAGATATTAGAAAAATTAACTATTGGAAATTAATTTTCCGCCTCGTTTAGATACAACATCAAATATAACTGCTGCCAAAAGAACCAAACCTTTTACTACCTTCTGAATATTCTGGTCAACTCCCATAATACTCATTCCAAGGTTGATAACACCCATAAGAGCCGCACCGACAATAACGCCGGGAATCGTTCCTGTTCCGCCATAAGCAGATGCACCGCCGATAAAGCAGGAACCGATAGCATCCATTTCATAGTTTGTTCCATAAGTAGGCTGAGCTGATGTCATACGTGCAATCGTGAGCATTCCGGCTAAAGCTGCTAAAAATCCCATATTTAAATATGCAAGGAAATACACCTTATTCGTGTTGATACCGGAAAGCTTCGTTGCTTTTTCGTTACCTCCTACCGCATAAAAATAACGTCCAACGGTAGTATTCGATGTGATATAACCGTATATAAGAACTACGATCATTACCCAGATAAGTGCTGTAGGAATACCTCTATACTGAGAAAGCCTTATTGTAAATGCGAGTATTACCGCACAAATCAGGACTATCTTAATGAGACTGGATGCCAATTTGTCCGTCCCATAACCCTTTTTGGATCTTACTATCCTATTTTTCAATTGAATCGTAATATAGATCACACATGCAATGATACCTGCTATCATACATGTCAAGTTGAAACCTTCTACGCCGAATATGTCCGGGACATAGCAGTTAGCACCGCCGCCGAAAAGCTTAATGAACGCCTCCGACTTAAGAGATACCGTCATGCCGTCGAGCACTACGTTAGAAAGCCCTCGGAATACGAGCATACCTGCCAGCGTCGTAATGAAGGGCGGGATGCGCACAAAAGCGATCCAGAATCCCTGCCATGCACCGATTAAAAGTCCCGACAGGATCATTGCGATAATTGCCAAATATGGATTTAATCCTCTGTTTTCCATTAAAACGGCGCCGATCGCACCTACAAAGCATACTACAGAACCTACGGAAAGGTCGATATTTCCTCCGGTCAAAATACATAGCAGCATACCGGATGCCAGTACAAATACATAAGCATTCTGTGAAATCAAGTTACTGACATTTTGGGGAAGGAGAATCTTACCGCCGGTTCCCCATGTGAAAAAGGCCGTTACAAGAACGAGAACAATAATCATCGTATATTTTTTAACGCCTTCCATCAATCTTACTCTATCCATAATTTACGCTCCTTTATTACTAACCTTCAATATGTGTGACATAATCAGTTCTTGTGAAGCTTCTTCAGCCGCAAGTTCTCCAACCATTCTTCCTTCATTCATGACATAGATACGGTCACACATTCCAAGAACCTCCGGAAGCTCCGATGAAATCATGATAACTGACTTTCCCTCTGATACCAATTGATTGATAATGCAGTAAATTTCATATTTAGCTCCGACATCAATACCTCTTGTAGGTTCATCAAGTATTAAAACATCGGGATTAGCAAACATCCATTTTGCCAGCAGAACCTTTTGCTGATTGCCGCCGCTTAAGTTGCCTACATTCTGCTCCACCGAAGGGCACTTGGTTTTCAGTTTGTCTTTGTATTCCACTGCCACCGCATATTCCTTATCTTTATTAATAACCGTATAGCTGCTCACTTCTCCCAAATTGGCCAATGTAGTATTGATCTTAATGGGATTGCTAAGTATAAGTCCGTTACCTTTCCTGTCTTCTGTTACGTAAGCTAATTTATTATCGATCGCATCCTTTACGGAATTGAGATTTACCTCTTTTCCGTTTATCTTGATTTGTCCGGATATGTTGCTTCCATAACTTTTACCGAAAATACTCATTGCGAGCTCAGTTCTCCCCGCTCCCATAAGTCCGGCAATTCCCACTACTTCACCTTTTCTGATATTTATGCTGACATTGTCAACGACTTTCCTTTCGGAGTAAAGGGGATGGTAGACCGTCCAGTCATTTACCTCCATCTTTATTTCACCGATTTCTTTTTCTTCACGCTTAGGGAAACGATTCGTCAAATCGCGTCCGACCATTCCTTTTATGATACGGTCTTCCGAAATGTTATCCACCGCTTTATCGAGAGTCTCGATTGTAGCGCCATCTCTGATAACCGTAATTTTATCCGCAACATAAGCGATTTCATTTAATTTATGAGAGATAATAATGGAAGTCATTCCCTGCTTTTTAAATTTAAGCAATAAGTCGAGAAGAGCCTTGGAATCTGACTCATTTAAGGATGCTGTCGGCTCATCCAGTATAAGCAGCTTTGCATCTTTGGCAAGAGCTTTGGCAATTTCCACCAGCTGCTGCTTGCCAACACCTATATCTTTAATCAGCGTTCTGGATGATTCTTTTAATCCGACTGTTTTCAAAAGCTCATCCGCACGTCCATACGTTTCATTCCAGTTTAATGCGTATTTATGTCCCCTCTCATTTCCCAGAAACATATTTTCACCAATTGTCATATAAGGAACCAGAGCCAGCTCTTGATGTATAATAACAATTCCTTTTTCTTCACTGTCTCTAATTTTAGTAAATTTGCATACTTCACCATCATAAACAATATCACCTTCATATGTACCATAAGCATAGATTCCGCTGAGTACATTCATCAAAGTAGACTTTCCGGCACCGTTCTCGCCTACAAGAGCATGGATTTCTCCTTCTTCTACCTGCAGGTTAACATCATCCAGCGCTTTTACTCCGGGAAATGTCTTGGTGATATTTTTCATTTCCAATAATATTTTTGCCAATTTCAAGTTCCTCCCAATATCTAATCAACCATTTCACCTAAGAATGCAGGCGGATGTCCGCCTGCATTCAGTTGTATTACCTTATGACGCAAGTCATATTAAATACTTGTCAGTTCATTTACTGTAAATCAGACTCTTTGTAGTAACCGGAATCAATCAACAATTCTTTGTAATTATCGATGTCTGCAAATACGGGCTCGCAAAGGTAAGAAGGAATGATACCTGTACCGTTGTCATAGCTTTCCGTATCGTTTACCGGTGCCTCGCCGCCTTTCATAACAGCGTCAACCATCTGAACTACCTGTGTTGCTAATGTACGGGTATCTTTGAAGATTGACATAGACTGCTTGCCGTCGATCATGTTTTTAACGTTTGCGATATCGCAGTCCTGACCCGTAATAATCGGCCATTCTCCGGTATAAGCTGCTGCCAGAGAGTTAGTGGCGCCAAGTGCTGTGGAGTCATTAGAGCAAAGAACTGCATCTAATTTTGTTCCATCCGCATAGTAAGAAGCGATGATAGCGTCCATTCTGGACTGTGCTGTTTCTGTTGACCAGTTAGCTGTCGCAACTTTTTCAAAAGCTACAGAACCGGATTTTACAACCAGTTTGCCTTCATCGATGTACGGCTGAAGAACATCCATTGCACCGCCATAGAAGAATCTTGCATTGTTGTCACCGGGGTCACCCGTAAAGATTTCAATATTGAAAGGTCCTGCCGCATTATCGAGATCAAGCGTGTCTCTGATGTATTCGCCCTGCTTTGTACCTACCATGTAGTTATCAAATGTAGCATAATAAGTAACAGCATCCGAATTCATGATCAAACGATCATATGCAATTACCGGGATTCCTGCGTCCTTTGCCTGAGCGAGAACAGTTCCTAAAGAGTCACCATCGATAGAAGCAATTACTAAGAGCTGGCATCCGTTGGAAATCATATTCTCAATCTGAGATACCTGCGTAGTAATATCATTGCTTGCATACTGAAGGTCAACCTCGTATCCGGCTTCCTTCAACTGTGCTTCCATATTAGAACCGTCCTGATTCCAACGCTGTAAATCTTTTGTCGGCATTGCTACGCCTATTAATCCGCCGGCAGCATCTGTTTCTGCCGGAGCTTCCGCTGCTTCTTCTGCAGGAGCTGCTTCTTCTGCAGGAGCCTCAGTTGTCGTTTCTGCCGGAGCCTCTGTGGTCGCTGTCGTATTGGAGCTTCCGCATCCAACAAGCAGTGTCGCTGCCATTGCTACGCTGAGCAATGCACTTATTACTTTTTTCTTCATTCTTGCAAATCCTCCCTTAAATTTGTTGTTAACAACTACTTCCTTGTTACAAATCGAATATATCATAATAAAAATAGGATTTGCTTGTATTCTTCTTCAAATTTTTAATATTTTATTAAATAAAAAAAAGGAGATGCTAGCATTTTTTTGTGCCATTCGTCCATCTCCTTCAAAATATTCCTATTCCTTTTTGTCATATTTACTAATTCGGCATTTTATCCGGCACATTAAGGTAAACATCTTCCTTTAAATGAAATCCGCTGTTAATAATGACCTCATTTATATTATCAATATTTACGCTAATCGGCTCCAAAACAACATAAGGGATATCATAAGTACCGTCATTTATTTTTTTAACATCACTTCCCAAATCTCCTCCATTTGCAAGAATGATTGCATATTCAGCCGCTGCCTGCGCCAACTTTTCCACCGGCTTGTATACTGTCATCACCTGAGTTCCTTCCACGATCCGCTGACATGCTTCCAGCTCGGCATCCTGCCCTACCACAGCAATTTTTCCTGCCAGACGCTTTTCCGCAAGGGCATGTACCACCGAAGTAGCCAGACTGTCATTTCCGCACATAATCCCCCCCGCCTTGTTTACCATCGACGAGTTTTCATATATGTAATTTCCGGCAATCTCCGGTTTCCAGCCGTCCGCATTGATGCCGCCTATTACATCGATATTATATTGGTTCATAACTTTCATGAAGCCATTTCTTACAAGCTCCACATTATTATCCGTAACAGGTCCCTGCAGCATTATTACCTCATCGGTTTTTAATCCACTGTCGACAAGAGCCTCCGCCATCATTGTTCCTACCGCCTCATTATCAAAGGATATATACAAATCCGCATCCGCATCTTTAATAATTCTATCATAACATATGATCTTAATCCCTTGCACTTTTGCCTTTTGAACGACATCCTTCAAACGGCTTCCGTCTATGCTGATGATAACAATAACATCCATTTGCTTATTAATAAAATACTCAATTTGTTTTATCTGTTCCTCAACTTCACCATTTGCATTCTGCACATTTACTTCAGCACCGTATTCTTTTGCCGTAGATACGAACACATCCCTGTCCCTCTGCCAGCGCTCTATAACAAACGAATCGAAGCACATTCCTATCTGGATTTTATCTTGTCCTGTTTCCACTTTTCCGGTATTCTCTGCCTGCGTGTTTCCACAGCCTGCCAATAATGCAGATAAGAGACAAAATATGACTGTCAGACGCCTTCCTTTTTTCATATTCTTAAATTCCCTCCTTGTACTCCGTAGGGGTCACACCGACATTCTTTTTGAATGAACGGCTGAAATAATTAGGATCCTGATAACCTACCATGACACATATTTCTTTCATTGTATAATTCGTGTCTTTTAAAAGCTCTTTTGCCTTATCTATTCTCACATTCGTTAAATATTCGATAAAATTCTGTCCCGTCTCTTCTTTGAAAATCTTACTGAAGTAATAAGGACTTATATTTACCCTTCTGGAGATATCATCCAGCGATACATCTTTATTATAGTGCCCGGCAATATATTCTTTTGCCTCTTCCACCACATTGCTGGACTTTTCCTCTCTTTTAGTCGCCACATTGCGGCAGGCTCCTGTCATCTTCTCCACAAACCATTCCTTAAGCTATTCTATTCCCTGCAGTTCCATAACAACTGGCAAGTAATCCGTTCTTGCGCAGAACTGGTATGTCATTCCTCCGTTTTCGTATGCCAGATGTTCTGCCCATAAGACAAATTCCAAAGTTTTCAGACGAATATCCATAACACTGGCCGGATAGGTTTCTCCCATCCAATCGAAATACCTGCCCGAATAGATAAGAGTAGCGTTAATATCTCCCTTTAAAATCGAGTCGAACAACTCCTTTTCCAAATCGATAGGATAATTATCCTCATATTCACATCCAAGCGGAAGATCCTCTGCATGAGCAACGCTTCCCGTTGTATTGATCAGCGCATTCAAAGACTCATTATAAGATTCCTGCTGATCATTAAGACTTTTTACCGAGCCGATACCGATACGAAAGCTGACATCTATTCTTTTCCGCATCTTTCGTACCAGCTGCCTCGCCTTTTCGATCAGCTCAATTCTCTCATTATAATCCATTTTAGAAGAACCATACGGAACGAGCACCGGTATCTTATTCGCCATGATTCCTCCGACGATTCCCGGAAAGTACTCCTTAATAAGCTCCCTTACCTCTCTGTAATGACTTTGAAGGCGCATTCCGGCTCCCACTGCATTGGTCATATAATTTCCCCTCTGCTCTTCCCCGCACACTACTCCTATCATGTATCCATACTCTTCATTTATTCCCAGAAGACTCTTATAATTTTCCACATCTTCCTTGAAATATTCCTGAAGCAGTATATTATATATTAGTCCGTTTTCAATGATAGGAACCACTGTCTCCAGCTTTTCCTTAACCATTAAATCATTGCTCCTTTTAGCCCGTTCATTATCGATCTGCACCATGGCCTTTTTCAAGACCTGCGTTATCTTCTCTCTATTCATGGGCTTTGTAAGGTATTCCATTACTCCTAAATTAATTGCCTCTTTCGCATAGTCAAACTTATCGTACGCGGACATTATAATAAAAATAACGTTAGAATTCGTTTTTCTTATTTCTTTCATGGCTTCTATGCCGCTGATACCAGGCATGTGAATATCCATAATGGCAATATCCGGACGCAGATGCTCTGCCAGTTCTATGACGTTTCGCCCGGTTTTGGCATACTCCACTATGCACTCATCGCCAAACTCTTTTTCGATAACGAATTTCAAAGAATCGATTACGATACCCTCATCATCCGCAAGCATTATCTTATACATCTTCATACCTCTTTTCTTGAACGGGAAGATATATTCTAACCTCTGTTCCCTTGTTCTCACCTTCGCTTACTATTTCCAGTACGTCTTCGCTTTCTAAGAATAACTTTAACCTGCTTATTACGTTATCCAGGCCTATTCCATTTGAATTTCCTGAAATATCTTCAGATTTTAGATTACCGTTCAGTATCTTTTCTATTTTCTCTTTCTTTATCCCAATTCCATTATCGCGGACACTGATACATACGTTATCTTCTATTTCATATACCGAGAGAATGATTTTTCCTTCCCATCCAATATCTCTGATGCCATAATTTACACTGTTTTCGACTATAGGCTGCAAGATCATGCTGGGGACCTGAATATTATTGAATCTTTCATCAACATTTTTCTCAAAATGGATCTCCCCCGAAAAACGCACATTTAGAATGTATATATAGCTATCTATTAAGCTTATTTCGTCACCCAGCGTTACGATTTCATTATTCTTCATATTATATCTGAAGAATTCCGCCATATTCTGTACATATTCATAGGTTCTGTCCGCTCTCTCCATCATCGCCAGCTGTGCGCCCGCATTTAGCGTATTAAACAAGAAATGGGGATTGATCTGGGCTTGCAAGTATTTCAACTGTGCGTCCTTTAAATGGGTTTCCATCATTAATTCTTTTTCTTTCATGGCACGTTCTTTTTCCATGCTCGTCTTTATCCTGGCTATATATGCCCGTATATTAACAATCATTTTATTAAATGCCTTGGTCACGACTCCTATTTCATCACGTGACTGCACTTCAAGAAGATCCAAATCAAAATTCCCTTTTGCAACTTCACTGGCAGCTACCGACAATGCCTTAAGAGGATTTGTGATGGTCCTTGTTAAGACTATCGTTAATACTATATTACATATAACTACGCAGATCAGTATGCCATTGCTGACTAACTCCAAGGACTTAAAAGAAATGGACAATGCCTCATATGTCAGCGAATTATTCTTGAACTGTTCATTATTCAGGCTATATATGTACGTACTTATGTACTCATATAGCTCGCTCGCGTTCTCATAGCGAACTTTATATTTTTCAACATTCCGCCCGCGCTTCGCCTCTACCGTCTGATTGGTCAGCTCCAAATAGTTGTCGGACATATAACGTATGTTTCTCTCCATAAGAAGCAGCTGATCGTTACTGATAATATCATTCAGCTCTAACATCATAGATTGATAGTTCTGTTCACTTCTATAATAGTCCTCCATGGAATCCGACGACTTTGTATTCAGATAAGTAGTCATACTCGTCTGCACATTCGTTAACGCATCATTTAGTTCATTCAGCTTGACATTTCCCTGATATACCACGTCCAATTTATTAACCATGCTGTTAATATTGAGATACATAAATAAATTGACGACAAAAATAATAACGCTGCTGGTTACCAGAGTCAATGCGATCTTAGTCTGTAAAGACATGTCACGGATACTTTTTCTGTTTTTGTTCAAAAGTTTCTCACTCATCGTTCTTGCCATCTCCAATATAACTTACAACATTATCTGAGTTGATCACGGTAACGTCTACTGAAAAATATTCGCTGACATTACCAAGCTCATAAAATTCGTTCAAAGCTTCTACACAAAGCCTCCCCATCTGGCTCGTATCTATAGAAATCGTTGAATATATTACGTTTCGTTCTATTGCCTGCAGGATAGACGGAGCATCATAATATCCAATAATATCTATGCTTCCTACTTTATTATAATCGACTACCGCCTGATAAACGCAGGCAGTACTCAGTTCATCCAAGCAGATGATGATATCCGGCAGCACCTCCGAACTCATAAAAATGTCCCGGATAGATTCTTCGGCCGAAAATGTATTTTCATTATCCACCATTTTCATCTCGAGGTGTGCGCCGCCGCCTTTTGGCATTTCATTCATGGCAGTTTCCTGAATACCTGAAAAAAGCACATTTTGACTCGTACCGTCAGAACTTCCGCTCATCAATATAAGGACGTTCTTCTCATTTTGCCCGCATAGCTCTATTACTTGCCTTCCGTATTCGCGCCCGAGGTTATAACTGCCAACACCGACAAAGCTCTGCCGCTCTCCGCTGGTATTATCTCCTAATACTGTAACTACCGGAATTTGCTGATTGACAGCCTCATTTATTAGTTCCGTTATCTTTGCACTTTCGTCTGCCTCAACGATAATTCCGTCTACTTGAGAATTAATCGCAACCTTCATTAATTCTTCCCGCGAATATTCCTCCGACAAATTATTGCCAAGCATCTCTACATAGACATTTGTTTCCTGTCCGTCTTCTTTCGCTCCGTCATAGACAGTTTTCCAGAATTCCGAGGTTCTGTCGTTAACAATCATGACGTAATATTTTTCATATGCTTCACGTTCTTCATAATCCAATACTTTAGTTATTTTTCCGGTTTGTATTTTGAAAAAAGCAAGGCTTCCTATTATAGCCAGAATCACAAATAATATTATGCTGATACTAATAATAAAAACTTTTCTATTATCTTCCATCTCAATACCTATCTGCGCGTTGCGGCGCGCACTCAAATCAATAGTTGAATACGTATTTTTATTCAATATTTTAATATTGCGATAATTCTTTTTATTTTAAGCATGTAAATTTAATAACGTCAATATTTTTAATATTAACATAAAATCGGTAAAATATCTGGCTAATATTTTATAGAATAAGAATGTTTTCTAACGTTAATAAATTAACGGGATTGACACATTTTTATCAGTATGTTTTTTTTTAAATACTTTAGAAAAACTTACTTAAAAAGTGTTTCCAGAACAAAAAAAATCTGTTACATTCATAGTATAATTGGGGAATTAGGGTTATACAATACTATAATTTTACTTTATTCTACACAGGAGGTTTTATATATGAGGTATTTCTTTAACGGCAAGATTGAAAAGCTGGAGGATATTTATTGTATCCGCATTCCTTTTAACATTTGGGAGGTGTGTCAGCAGAGAGGTTTCATTCATGCGGACATTACCTTAAACAACAAAGTGATAGAATGCGAACTTCTTCCCGAAGAAAAAGGTAATTACAAAATTTATCTGAATGAGGAAGATGTATCTCATGTTGATATTACCAAAGTTCACAAAATATTACTGCATATAAGTAACAGCTTAATTGAAATAGGTAAAGAAAGTCCTTACACTCTGGAACATCCCATTCGTACGATTGACAGTATGAACATTCTCATCCAGCCTGATGACGGCCTCTGCGGACAGACTTGCGTAGCGATGTTAGCAGGTGTTACCATTGCAGAAGTCATCAGCGACATGGGCTTTCGCGAGTGGCAGGCTACCATAGGCAGAGTTATTCCCGCCCTTAACTATTATGGGCTCGGCCACACCGGCACAATTATTTATCCGGGCGGCGGAGAAGAAGTTATCTTCCCCAAATGCTGTATCATCATCGAACGCATGGGAAGATTCGGTCACTATCTCGTACATTACGATGGTAAATTCTATGATCCCAGCTTAGGCATTATGGAATATTATGATACGAGCAAATTGCTCGGCTATCTGGAGGTAATCTCCTGCTAGACAGTACTGTTTGATTGAAAAAACTATGCGTGGACCCGGAGGCTCAGTACGGCTGCCGGGTATTTTTTCGCAGTGCTGTACATTAAATCAAATTCAGAAGAGGTTATTTTATATAAAAAATGAGATTAGGAGTTTTTTTACTGCCGGCAGGAAAACCTTTCCCTTAGATAAAAATATTTTAAGCAAAAATTATCAAGAACTATTTTTCTAAAAAGCTTATAATGATGATATGCTCTTAGAAAGGAGGATATATATGGACCATTATTCTAAAGTGCGTGATACGCTTGAATTCATTGAGAAAAATCTGGATCACAAGATTAATCTTGACGATCTTTCGCAAAAAACCTATCTTTCCAAATATCATTACCACAGGGTTTTTCACAAGATAACAGGAGAATCCGTCGCCAGATATATAACAAAGAGGCGGATGGCAAAGGCCGGAGAAGAGCTTTCTGAGACCGATGAGCCTATAATTGATATTGCCCTAAAATATCAGTATTCTTCCCAGGAATCCTTTTCAAGGGCTTTTATGCGGATTTATGGCGTTGCTCCGGGAAAATATCGGAAGATATACGGCAACAGTAAATCCAATAATGTGATCAATCTTAGCTGCTTCAATCAAATCACAACTATGGCTGCATAGGCAGTATATGGAGGAAGTATGAGTAATCTTGTACCTATGGTGATCGAGCAAACATCCCGAGGCGAACGATCTTATGATATTTTTTCGAGGCTGTTAAATGACCGTATTGTCATGCTTAACGGCATGGTGACGAATGAAACTGCCAGCCTGATTATAGCGCAGATGCTCTTTCTGGAATCTACCGACTGTGATAAAGATATCCACTTTTATATCAACAGCCCGGGCGGTTCTGTTACAGACGGGTTCGCTATTATGGATACCATGAACTATATCAAGTGCAATGTCTCCACCATCAGCGTAGGCCAATCGGGAAGCGCGGCTTCGTTGCTTTTGGCATCAGGAACAAAAGGTAAACGCTTTGCACTGAAAAATAGTGAAGTGCTAATTCATCAGCCTTCAATATCCGGCGGGCTGCAAGGGCAGGCCACAGATATTAAAATCCACAGTGACTGGCTGGAAAAAACGAAAGAGAAACTGAATGAGATATATAGTAACCTTACAGGCCAATCACTCGAAAAAATCAAGGAAGATATGGAACGAGATTTTTACATGACGGCTGAGCAGGCAAAAGAATATGGATTAATTGACGAGATTTTTTGATGGTAAACTCCCTATCATAGGCTTGAATGCCGAATCCGCGAAATGATTTGACAGCAGTACTATAAACTATTATGATAAAAGTGAGAAAAAATATCACTTATACGCAAGGAGGAAAAGGTATGGATATGAAGTTTTTGAAGTGCAGTCATTGTGGAAATATCGTTTTATTTGTGGAGAGCAAGGGAACGAACGTAATGTGCTGCGGAGATAACATGAAGGAGCTCGTAGCTAACACTACTGATGCCGCGCAGGAAAAGCATGTTCCCGTATATTCCGTAGAAGGAACAACGGTAAACGTTTCCGTTGGTTCCGTTCCTCATCCGATGTTAGAAGAGCATTACATTCAGTGGGTTGCCCTTCAGACGACGCAGGGTCACCAGCTCAAATACTTAACCCCCGGCACAGAACCGAAGGTAAGCTTCTCCATTACCGAAGACGAGGAAGTGGAAGCTGTATATGAATACTGCAACTTGCATGGCCTTTGGAAGATATAAAGCTCTAACCCTATAAGAAGAAATATGAGAGTCATTCTCTTTTCAGGCTGGGAAAGCTGGGAAGGAACGGCTCTTTTCTTTCTTCTTTCTTTATTCCAGCTGCATTGTCAAGGCCTTGATATCCCTATCACACATATGATCGACGAATCCAAAGATACGTTCACCGCAGCTTCCTGCGCTGTATCGAATCCTTCGTCCTTCCCGCATTTCCCCTTACGGATATAAACGTTCCTATCATCTTTTACATAAGAGTTGTGTATAAAATACTTTTTATCAGCATCCTTCGTAATACAGACTGTATGAACTTCTTTCATTATATTCTTTCTGTCATTGTAGACAGTTGCAATAACAGTATCGCTATTTTCTCCCAGTCTGTCAATCACAGCCTTGTCTTTACTATATGTTATGGAAACGTCATATCCCCTGTTCTCGAAATAATCGAATATAGCGGTGGGAGAGACACCGAAGTCTCCGTTCAGCGCAGCACCATCGGCTTCGTAATGACTGATCAGATTTACCATCGTCCGGCCGGAGACCTTTTCTCCTAACGCCAGCAGGGCATTGTATGTCGCAATAATTTCACAGCCGGAATATTGCATATTATGTTTTCTCCAAGAGCCAAACTGCACATCCTTCCATTCATATTGATTCTCAATGTAGTTATCCGGCTCTAATATTTCACATTCCGGATCACATAGAACGGTCCGGTTGACTTTTGCGTTGCTCTTGATTCTTTTGGAAGGAACATAGCTCCGGCTGCGTAAAAACTCATATGCCTTTAACACGGTTTCATTTTTTATTCTCTGAGGAATAAATGCTCTTATAAATTCTACTATATTCCTAATTATCCCTTCCATACCCATTTTATACCCTCCCGCTGCTTTTCCCTCTTTTATTATTGTATTTCACCCCAATTCGTAATACCTTTATTGTATTGTAAAATATCAAAAAAATCTACTTCCCAGTAAAACAAAAGAAGCAGATATGGATTTCTTCCATCTGCTCCTTTATCTCTCTTCCTGAAAATTCTGATTTCATCCAACATCCGGTTCATTTGCCAGAACAATCACATTCTGTACTATACCGTCCGTTTCAAAAATCACAATCTCATTTTCTCCTTTCCTTATAAGTGGTGCAGGAATATAAAGTCGTTTTTGAGGGCCTATTTCCCAGAATCTCCCCAGATTGAACCCGTTGATAAAAGCGATTCCCTTTCCCCAGCCCGCAAAATCAAGAAAAGTATCTCCCGTCTCCTCAGCCGAAAAGGTAAAACGGTAAAAGGCCGGTATGCCTTCTGCATAGCCTTTGGTAAAATCTATTTGATCTATATTGTCAAGCGGCAGCGTATACTGCTCCCAATTATTATGCATATGTCCGTTTATTTGCACACATTGGCCGATTCCTTTTCGCTGCTGTTCCATTCCCGGTCCAAAATTCACACGTCCCATGTTCTCCACCAGAATATCCAGCGCGGCCCCCCTCTTAAAGGTCAGCGAGACATCTCTTTCTTCCAGCAGTTCCTTATCATAAAGTGTAGCAACCAGCTTTTGGTCAACTAAAATATTTGCCCGGTCATTTGCTCCCCAAAGCCTGATTTTTTCTATATTTTCTTCTGTACTTAATGTGGAATGATACAGGATGTAACCATAATTCTGTCCAAGCTTTTCCATATATTCCGGACACCGGCTGAATACGGGGATGCTAAGGTCATCCAATACCGAAAATAAGCTTACCTTATCTTGTACAGCAAGTGTACCATATGCTTTTCTCTCGATTTTGGTGCTGAGCTTAACCTCAGGAATTACTCTATATTTGGAGATGGTCTGCTGATAACGGCGGTATTTCTCCGTAATCTGTCCATCCTCGGTGAGCAAAGCGTCGTAATCATAAGAAGTTACGTCGGGCGTCAGTTCATCATAGTAATTGGAGCCATTCATGAAACCAAAATTAGTACCACCCACAAACATGTAAATATTTACATGTCCAAGTTCTAACATTTTATCCAGATCCTTTGCACTTTCCTCAGGATCTCTTACTATATGCCCTCCGTTGCCCCAGTGATCGAACCAGCCCACCCAAAACTCCGTACACATCAATGGCCCGCCGCCGGTATACTCTTTTAACGCTTCAAAACGTTCTTCCGTCCTGGAACCGAAATTACCGGTAGGAAGTATCCCTTCCACCACACCGCCGTTCAGATTCTCCGAGAAAGGGCCGTCAGAAGTTACCAGAGGTACCTTCACCCCTTCCTTTAGCATGAGATCCTTGATCTCTTCCATATATGCCTTGTCATTTGCATAATAGCCATATTCATTTTCTATCTGCATAAGGATAACCGGTCCGCCCTCCGTAATTTGCAAAGGTGTGATAATCGGCATAAGGATATGATAATACTCTTCCACATGTCGCAGGAAGGAGCCGCCGCTTACCCGAAGCCTCATATCGTTTTCCCGAAGCAGCCATGCCGGGAGTCCGCCGAATTCCCATTCCGCACAGATATAGGGAGACGGACGTAATATGACATACAATCCCAGTTCCTCTGCTGTCTTTACAAACTTCTTTATGTCCCTTATGCCTTCAAAATGGAATTCTCCCTTTTCAGGTTCGTGCATATTCCATGGAATGTAGGTTTCCACTGTATTACAGCCCATAGCTTTCAGCTTTTCCAAACGATCCTTCCAGTACTCTGGAACAATTCGAAAATAGTGGATTGCTCCTGAGATAATCTGAAATGGCTCGTTGTCCAAGTAAAAGTTGTCTCTGATTTCAAATTGTCCCATTACTAGTATTCTCCTCTTTCTGCTTTCACACAAAAGTACTGCCGCCTCTTAGGCGGCAGCACTCCTCTCTATACCACAAATATAGCTATTTCCATTTAAAAGCTCATAACTTATTTATAAAGTTCGTCAAACTGTCTCTGTAATTCTCCTGTAACCTCGTTGATACCGGCCGCTTCCAAAGCTGCCTGATATTCAGCTACAATATCTTCTGCTGTTCCCGTATATTTACCGAAAGCAATCTGTTTCATATAGTTCGTATGGATTTCATTAATATTATTGATCTGGGACTGAACAAGGTCTACGTCTGCTACAAACTGCCCATACGGATACTCTATTTTGATTTTATCATATTCGGCATACAGCTTATCGATCTCATCCCAGTTTCTGCTGGCATCCCTGATCTCCAGATCATCGTTACGTCCCCACCAGTAGTTGGTAGTTCCGTTAATATTATCGGTATCTTGATTATATCCTTCAGGAAGAATACGAAGTCCGCTTTCATCCAGATCCCATGAGACTCCCTGAATACCGTAGCAAAGGAGCTTGTAGCAGTCAGGATCATTTCTCAGCAGATCATAAACCATCAGCGCCCTTTCAGGATTCTTGCTGCCTGCGGAAACTGCCATAGCGCCATGAGTAATAGATAATGCTACTACATTCTGACTTTCCTCACCAAAGTAGAAGAAACCTGTCTCTGCATCGGGATCGTCGGCATAAATAGTATTTGCCGGAGTATGGCTTACCAAGTCCGTCCAAGTCTGAGTGTGATGCTGCTCTGCCGCAACACGTCCGATCCTGTAATCATCCCGGTTCGTGGAAACAGTATTGTTAAGCACGTCTGTCTTCCAAACGCCGATCTCATCCCATTCCTTCATCATCTTGGCATATTCAACCAGCAAATCCGTTTCTGTTACATAAGGAGAATATATCGTATAGAGATCATCCTTTGTTCCTCCCCACATTGCGCCGGAGTTCAATCCGTCAATAGACACATAATTGCTGTTGGACTGGATATAACCGCCTGCCATTGTCGCATACTGTGTACCGTCGGAATCCCATGGAATAATGTCAGGATATGCTTCCTTTACATAACGGAAATATTCTGTCAGATCGGCCCAGCTATGAACGCCATCCGCAAGTCCGGCTTCCTTCGCATAGTCCAAACGATAAATATATCCATGATTCGTCCACTGTGCATAGTTGTCTTCGGGCATCAGATAAATATCACCGTTGTATTTACACAAATCCCAATTTTCAGCAGGCACGCTTTCCCATGTCTGCGGAGCATAGGTTTTTAACATGTCTTCCGATAATTCCAGGAACGCTCCGTTCTTCGCGTTCGGCCATGCGTCCAGCCAGTCAGATGCCGTACCGACCAGATCCACAGTGCCGTCCATAGATGCCAATGTCAGGTTGTAATTTGAAAGATAATCCGTCCAGGGGATAAAGTAAATCTGTAACTCTGCATTTATTTTTTCCGTCAGTATCGCATTAAGCTCTACCATCATCTCATCGAACTTTTCCTTCGTACCGGAAGGGGGCTCACCCGTGGTCATATATGTAATGACTACATGTTCCGAAGTATCGATATCCGCAGCTGCCGTTTCTTCTCCGGCCGCTGCGCTCTCATCCTTGCTTTCTTCTTTGCTTTCAGAAGCAGTGCCGGTAGAATCCGAGGCCGTACTCGCGGAATCAGAAGAGCTTCCACAGCCTGCGAGACCAATGACCATCGAGGCTGCAAGTAATAATGCAACTAGTTTCTTTTTCATGTTCTTTCCTCCTTTTTTGGGAAATGCTATCGCATCATCTATATTGTCTCTGGACTGCCAGAGTAACAATCCGGTAATAAGTTCCTGATTCTCAGCCTTTTACGGCACCTACGGTAATGCCGCTGATGAAGTACTTCTGTACAAAAGGATATAACAGTATGATCGGTCCGGTGGCCAGCACCGCATTGGCCATCTTAACACTCTCCTGAGGGATATCTCCCAAATTGATAAACTGTCCCGCAACCGAATTCTTCAGCGCATCCGTTCTGTTTACGATTTCGTACAGGGTATACTGGAGCGGTTTGATCTCCACCTTAGAGCTGAGAAACAGAGATGACTGATACCATTCATTCCAATATCCAAGTGCAAGGAACAATCCGATCGTTGCCAATGCGGGCTTTAGCATAGGTAAAATCAATGCGGTAAAGATCTTCATATCTCCTGCACCGTCAATTTTGCCCGACTCTGTAATTTCATGCGGAATCGCCTTCACAAAGTTCTTCATCAGGATAATCAGCCACGGCGTCATCAATAGCGGAAATAAGACTGCCAAATAACTGTCCTTCAGATGATAGGTCTGTGTCATCAGCAGATAATACGGCGCAAGTCCTGCTGAAAACAGGCTGGTGAAGTAAATATAAAAAGAAATCGCATTTCTGAAAGGAAAATCCTTTCTCTGCAGAGCATACCCTGTCATGGAAATAATGGATAATCCAATTCCGGTACCAAAGAATGTCAGCAGAATGGTCAATATGTAAGATTTCCAGATACCGCCGCTTTTCGTAATCATAGAATATGCTTCCATGCTGATCGCCTTGGGAATTATCTGTACACCTTCCGCACGAATTACCGCTTCACTGGTAAAGGATGTACTAATAATTATTATGAACGGGACAATGCAGCAGAGCGCATAAAATGTAATAAATGCATATCCGAATCCTCTGATCATCATATCCGATGCACCAAGTTTCACCTTAGCGCCTGAATCTATCAAATCTGCGTCTTGTTTTGCCATAGTGTGCCTCCATTTCTGCCCGGAACAAGTTCTTACTAGAATAGGGAATAATCCGGTTCTACTTTTTTCACGATCCAGTTAACTGTCACGACAATGATAAATCCGATAATCGACTGATACAAACCAACTGCGGAAGCAGTAGAGAAGTTGAAATCTGTCATGGTTGCACGATATACATAAGTTTCTATAATATCGGTCGTACCGTACAACAATGGATTTTTACCTATTACGTTATAGAACAGGCCAAAGTTACCTTTTACAATACCGCCGAGCGCAAACAGCAGCAAAATTATAATTGTAGGCTTCAGACTCGGCAAAATAATATACCTGATCTTCTGGAAACCATTTGCACCATCTACCTTTGCCGCTTCGATCATCTCCGAATCGATGCCCATAATAGCCGCGAAGTAAACTACCGAATTATAACCCGTCTGCTGCCACAGATAAATCACTATCAATAACGGCGGCCACGAATTAGCGTTTGCATAAGGCTGCCACCTTTCCAATCCCAGACTGGTAAGAATTCCATTGACAAATCCGGTATCGTAGTTCAGCAAGTTAAATACCAGAATGCCTACCAATACCTGAGAAATGAAATAGGGAAGAAACATAATCGTCTGAGAAATCTTCTTAAACCATTTTCCCCTCATTTCATTGAGCAGAATCGCTACAAACACTGCCAAGGCGTTCCCCAAAAGAATAAATGCCACATTATACAGGACTGTATTTCTTGTCAGGATAAACAGCTTTCCCGACGTCGCCAGAAATTCGAAATTCCGAAGCCCTACGAATTCGCTTCCGAAGATGCCGTCTCTGTAGTTGTACTTCACAAATGCTACCCAGATCCCCGGCATAGGCATGTAACAAAAAAAGAAAAAGAATAAGATTGCCGGTAAGCACATAAGAAGCAGAATCCTCGACTTCTTTACATTTTTCCAGAAAGATATTTTTGGTGCAGTTACATTGGTTACCTGCGTATCCTCTGCCACTTTTAATGCTTTAGCCATTTTCTCCTCCCATACTGACCTTTTCCATCCGTCTATGTTCAACATGAATATTCACATCTTACGAAGTGAAATTGCGCACTCAGATTGGTCACTTTTACTATTTGAAATCGGTTTCAATTAATATTTATGTTCACATTTTACTCTTTATGCGATTCATAGTCAATGCTTTTCTTGCAACCGGTTTCATTTTTCCGAATTATATAAATTTACCGCTATATTTTTGTGCACTTTTTATATGGAAACATCAAAAAAGCAGTTATTCTTTTATCGAATAACTGCTTTTTACTATTTCCCGCTCAATTTAAACACTATTTTTTGAAACCGGTATCAATATGATTATTCCTTTGTTTCGGGAGCCCTTCCGCTGCTTTCCCGAACGATCAGGGTCGGGGGTAAAAGCTGAATTTTGGGCATTTCCCTTCCTTCTATTGCCGCCACTGCCGTCTCGATCAATTTCTCTCCAAAGCTTTCATAGTTATAATCAGCCGTTGTCAATTTCGGGCTGAGCAGTTCTGAAACGTAAGTATTGTCATAGCTTACTACCGAAATGTCCTGAGGGATACATAAACCATGCTCCTGAATGCTGCGCACAATACCTACCGCCGCAAAATCATTGATCGCTATCACCGCTGTCGGCCTGATACCTTGGCCAAGCATCCTGTTCATATAGGTATACCCGGTCTCGTAGTCATATCCGCCATCCTCCGAAACCAGATCTTCTCTAAAAGGGATTTGATACTTGCTTAAGTTCTGCTTATATCTTTGGAATTTTTCAAAGGTGGAGAGGACATCCATCCGTCCCCCGATCAATGCTATCTCACGGTGGCCTAATTCTATCAGATGCTCCGTCAACAGATCCATGCACTTCATGGCATCGATCTGCACTTGATAGCACTGCGTTCCATCCAGCTTACCGGTTACCACCATGGGAATGGTGTTCATTAATTGATTGACCTTCTCTACATATGACTTATTGGATACAAGGTCGTCTACCCGTCCGCCCATCTGAATGATCACGTCAACCCTCTGCTCCTGCAATTTCTCCAGCTGTTTCTCCTCTTGTATCTGCTCACCCAGAGAGTTGCAAAGCATGACTGTATATCCAGCTTTTTGTGCCGCTATCTCACACGCGACAAACATATCCGCATAGTAGGGATTCCTTACATCCGCTGCGATAATCCCGATTACTTTGCTTTTTGTATCAGAAAGGCTTCTAGCCATGGCGTTAGGTTTAAAATTGTATTTTTCAATCAGTTCCAATACCCGCTGTTTTTTTTCATTGCGTACATTGGCATTGTTAGTAAGTACCCGGGACACTGTCGCCGCAGACACTCCCGCCTCTCTCGCTATGTCGTAAATGGTAATTACCTTATTTTCAATACTTCTATGTACATCCATCGTTTTTTCTCCTAGCAATTCCCTCATTCTTATTAGAAAACGTTTTTATTTTATAACATTATATTTCTATTACCTCTTTCTGTCAAAACGAATTCATTGAATTCTTCATTTTATCCACTTCCACTTCAAGTCCATTATCCTCCAAGCCGGAAGCAGTTATCTTTACCACGATTCTGCCGGGAGCATTTCTTCTGATATATACCATTAATCTGCCATCCTTAGTGCCTCTTTTCTGCTCGGAATAAGAGGTATTATCGCTTAAGTCCCCGTTTTCAATGCCTGCCAAAGCTCCTGAGCCCTTCACTTGTATCCCGATCAGCCGGTCATCTGCTGCTGCAAGCCTGCTTTCACTATCCAGAAGACGAATCTCCATTTGGAACAAATAGCCGGAATGTCCGGATGCCTCTTCAAAGCTCTGACCGCTTAAAACATCGGCTTCTTTCCATAGCACGGCCTGAAGGCTCACCGCATCACCAGAGGTACAAAGGGCCGTGGTTTTCACTTTTTCCCGCTTCTCATCGTAGCCTTCTGCCTCCAGTATTCCCGCTTCAAATGGAATTATAAATTGATATGCTCCGTCAGCGTTGTATTTTGCAGCTCCGGCAATCTCTTTTCCATTGAGCAAGAGCCGGATCTCGCTCAGATTAGAGTAACACATAACCAGTACTTTCTGTCCGCTTTCATAATTCCATCGCCGGCTGTAAGGAATCCATTCTTCATTACGATCCGTCGTTTCACTATCAGCCCTGGAAACGAGTTCCAGCACAGGTTCTGTCAACCATAGCGCCTTTCTTTGTAAAAATCGTGATTTTTCAAAGCCCGCCAAGTTCAGAAGTCCGGCTGCCGAGCCATGGACAGGCCATCCGTGTGCTTCACCTAGATAGTCTATTCCGGTCCAGAGAAATTGACCGCTGATATATGGATTATCCGTTACAGCTCTCCAAGCCTCATAGCTGTGGCTATTTTCACTCCCCAGAAAGGGCTTTTCAGGGAATTCCTCATGGTCCTTCACATAGAACTGCTCTTTATAGTTATAGCATGCTACATCCAGGGCTTCCAGGATTCCAAGTCTGACCGAAAGCTCCGGAAATGCTAATGCCATCGTTACCGGCCTGGTCGGATCTTCTTGTTTTACAATTTCAGCCAAGCGCTTAGCCAGGGGTACCAACCGTTCGGCACTAGGCTTATTTGCATCATATACTCTCTCTGCCGCAGGCTTAGCAGCGTCATTATTTCCCGTCATGTGCTCGAACATCGGGTGACAGTAAGGATCGTTGGGATAATCGATTTCATTTCCGATGCTCCAAAGTATGACAGACGGATGATTTCGGTTTTTTCTTACCATTGCGCGCAAATCTGTTTCATGCCATTCAGGAAAATCCTCGAAGTATCCCTGATGCTTCGGAGGATATATGTTATGGCCCATAGACCATTTATTCTTTGCATTTTCCCATTCGTCAAAAGCCTCATCCATCATTAGAAATCCCATCGCATCGCATAGCTCATACAGCTCCGGCATATGCGGATTATGGCTGCAGCGGACGGCATTGCATCCGCATTCCTTCAATTTGCTCAGTCTTCTCTGCCAAATATGGGCAGTAACTGCAGCGCCCAAACAGCCCGCATCGTGATGTACGCAAACACCCTTAATAGTCACTTCATTTCCATTCAAAAAGAAGCCGTTGTCGGGAGAGAAGTAAATGCTTCTGATTCCAACTTTCTCTTCCTCTGCCAAATATTGCAGCTTATCGTTAACTGTATAGAATACTTTCATTTGATAAAGGTTGGGATTATCTGTTGACCAAAGCTCAGGCCTTTTGATAACGCCTTCCAACAGTACCGGTACCGCTTCACCAGCCGGTATTCGACAGGACTGCGTAAGCTTTTCCATACAGATTCCTTCTCCCCTGCAAAAGTCAATTTCTATATTAACCTTCACATCCGCATCCGTACTATTAAGAATTTCCTGATACACGCTGATTTCGGCACTGTTCTCATCGCATTTGTTTGTCTTAAATACAATGCTGTATTCCGCAGGATGCACCGGTTCCCTGACTGCGAGCGTCACCTTTCTGGTGATTCCGCTTCCGGTGAACCATCTGGAATCCGCCAGATCCGTATGTGTCACCTTAACACAAAGAACATTTTCTTCCCCGTAATGAATAAAGTCGGTTAATCGATGGGAAAAGGTCACATAGCCATTGGGGCGTTTGCCCAAGTAATAACTATTGCACCAAATCTGGCTATTTTTATATATACCGTCAAAGACTACTTTGATATCTTTGCCCTTATATTCTGAGGGCACATAAAAATGCAGCCGATACCAACCGATCCCCCCTGCCAGATAGCCCGTTCCGCTGGAGTAATCCTTTGAAAAGGGCTGTGTCACCGACCAGTCATGAGGAAGTGAAACACTTTGCCATACATTATCATCAAAGCCTGCATACCATGCGCCTTCGCACTCGCCCAAGTAAAATTTCCAGTTCTCATTTAAGGTAATTTTTGTTGTGTCCATTAACTGCCCCTCTCGTTATGCAAATGATTCTTCATCGTGCGTCTTGAAATCGGTTTCAAATATATTATGTAAGATTTCTTTTAAGAAGTCAATTCACAACTTTAATATTAAAAAAATAATTAATTGGACCTGAACCATTCTATCCGTTTTGGCTTACAAAGAGGTTTAAATTCAGATTACCCGGCTACCCCTTGAAGGAATCCTCATACTCCTATCAACTTCTCTACTTCCCGTTTATGTTGAAGCAAAGTACAGCCGCCTCCCTTATTTTCCGCCTCATGTTTTCCTATTAACCGTATTTTTTCAAAGAAAGGTGACTGCAGTACTTCAATAATTGAAGTAGTCTTTAGGTTCAATTCTGAATATGGGGAGAAGGGGCAAGGCTCCGCATTGCCCAACGGGTTAATATGAAAAAACCCCCGTCCAGCGGCCAGACATCCACCCATATATTTTTCATCACCTGGAAAAGAGATTAAGCTCATATTTTTAAAGTCACATTTCAACTTGCGTATATTTTCATCTAACATAACAGCGGCATTCTTGGACAGGACAAGATCTTCAGTACCTTTTTCTGCCGGTACATACTCCACATAAAATATAATGCCACAGCCTTTTTTCTGTAAGGCGGAAACATACTCTCTGCTTACAACGGTATCTAAATTGTTCTTTGTGACTGTTATAGATGTACCAAAAAGAATATTCCTCTGTCTTAGCTCTTCCATGACTTGCTCAATCTTCGTGGAAATACCAAGTCCGCGCCGTAAATCCGTTTCTTTGGAGTTACCCTCACTACTTAAAACAGGGATTATGTTTCTCCGTTGGTCGAACAGATCGATGTATTCTGCGTCGATTAAAGTTCCGTTTGTGAAAACAGGAAATGCGATGTGCGTAAAATTTGAGGCTATTTCTACAATCTCTCGGCGCAACAATGGTTCGCCGCCGGCAAGCAGAATAAAAGAAATACCTAGATCGGCCGCTTCACAAAAAATCCTGTTCCATTCCTCGGTATTCATTTCCATTTCGGCCATTGCAGTGCCGCATATACCGCCAGCCCTCGCATAACACCCTGTACAATACAGGTTGCATTGTGAAGCGACACTCGCAATGAGAAAGGGAGGGATATGAATCCCCGCTTGCTCATATCCATTCCTTATCTTTGCGCTTGCTTGCATGGTGGGAATAAACTTTGTTATGAAGCGCCGCCCATTTTTATCTTTCAAATAAAATCGGGCTGCCGTTTGTAAGATTGTTGCAATACCTCGTTCCATGTGAACATTTATATCCATAGTCACCCATCCTTTCTGTTTAACGCCAGCTTCGGGCCTGCTTGCCCGAAGTGTCATTGATTAACCGACTATTGTACTTCCTGTCTATTCAAATATTGACCTTGCAAACTGTTCGGCTTTTTTATATCCTCAGCATTAGGGCGCCCTGTATACAATATCATATAATGTCCGGGGCATTGATATTCATTTTCCGACACATTAAGCCCTTGCGCTTGAAGATATTTTTTGTCTTTTCATAGGCCGATTTAACTATGGCTGCGATACTAAATACTACAACTATCTTTATAAGCGAAAGCATTCGCAATTTTCTTTGTATTACCTGATTTTGAATAATAACGCACTTCCATATTCATAAAAACCCCCTCTTTTCTGCTATTTATTTAACTATGAACGGTGCAAACCTACCAATAATCGACTTTATGACAATGCAGCCGGCAACTACAAAAAGCGCAATTTGAGGGTCATAAAGGATGGGGATTTTCCATCTGAATATTTGTGCTGCTGTTGTAAGCAGCGCAATCGTCCCGAAGAGGTACCCCATGATAGTGAGCGGGTGCGCAGGTGCATTGCTGATAAATTTGCCTATTGTTGGCATAATCATGCACATTGCAAATCCGATCGTGCCCAAAGTAATAACAGCCGTTCTCGGCCCATTGATGAATAATATCTGCCTGCCAGACAGTCCCGCATAAACAATCAGACCGGTCATCAACCACTCTGCTGCCAATATTCCAATTCCTTTCATTGTTTATCACTCCTTAAATAGATTTTATTAAATTGCGTAGTATGTCTTTCCAGAAAAGATAAAGCTTCTTTGTATTTTTCGGTCTGATTGTCGTATTTGGATAACAGCAGATACAAAGGCGAATAAAACTGTAAGGCCATTACCATTGGGTCCGCATCAACATAAACCCCATCTTTTATTAAATTAGCGAACACGCCTGATATATAGTCCAAGCCCTTGTCTATTATCAATTCCCTAAAAAACCTTCCTGCCTCCGAAGTTCTATACTGTTCCATTGTCAACATTCTACGCAGCTGCGATCCATACTCTGTTTTGAGATAGAACTGATACATTGTAACGCTGATACGGAATAATTCCTCTCTTACCTCACTTTCTCCTGAGAGAATATCGGCCATGCTTTCAGGGGGAATAAAAGTAGAAACTTCTTCCTGATAACGACGCTCAATGTCTTTGAGTATCGAGTTGAAAATGTCTTGCTTTCCGCTGTAATGCTTATACAGGGCGCTCTCCCGTATTCCGATTTCTTTTGATATATCACGGATACCAACCCCATCATAGCCTCGTTCAGAAAACAATTTCAGTGCAACTGTCAAAATAACTTCCTTTGTATCCCGTGTTTCGATTTTTGGCATATAAACCTCCCGCAAAAAATATAGTGAACAATCGCTCACCATTATTATAGTTAACAACTGCTCACTTGTCAAGAAGGGAACTGGATTATATTTTTACGCTGCTATTCATGGGCTTTTCTGAATCTTTTTGGGATTTCTGTTGAAGTTCAATAGCCTGAAACCGACACACTCAACAGGATAAAGCCCATAAAGAAAAAGGACCGTCCCCGGCATAATGCCGGAGCGCGGTCCGTGGTCTTCTATCAATTTAAAATTATATTTTTTAGCTATTTTATATAAATCTATATAAAAATTATTCCTATGAGAAGTTTCGCCCCTGCATGAAACGCCCCAATCCAACCCCAGCGAAAAATCAATCCGTATTTAAGAATTACGGCTTGTAAAATCCTGATATTACTCTATAGCAGAAGAAGTTAATAACTCCCAAAAGGTTCTGCACATCTATGATACACCTGAACATACGAAAATGGGACCTGCTGTTCGCAGATCCCATCTATCTTAACCCCTTTACATGAAAAAGACACTTGCCTCTTAAATTACTATGCTTCTATGTCCTTGCTAATAAACTCTTTTCTAACACTTTCTGGCATTTCTACTTCATGTGCCAACGCCGGAATCGATTTACCAACCGTATTCTTTACCGTGTCAAGCGCTACATCTGTAATCTTACTTGCTATTTTTTTTTCTAAGCTCATTTTCATACTAGAAACCCCCTATTCGATATTATATGTTGTTAGTATCTGTAACATCTGCATTATAGACCTAATTTCCAATTTTTGCACATTTTATCCTCAAACGTTAAATTAATTGCATTATTCGTCAAATTGACGGCAAGTATGACAAGATAATATAAAATATGATAGGATTTTACAATATAACTTTACTGATTTGATGTTAAATGCTATAATTTGGTAAAGTTTATCTTTATGAGGGGATTTTATGGACTATACAGTTTCGTTTATTTCTGTATCATTAATAAATTCTTTTACATTTTTGTTTGCAATGACAAATTTGCTTTTGTATCCATTACGATTATTTAATAAGATAATTATATATACTTATCTTGCTTGTTGCCAAATTTTCTTTTTTATACAATTTGGACAAAATATAATACCATTCACTATTGGCGGCGCTGTATTAATAATAGCGGCTTCTAATAAACACATTATACTAAACTCACTTTTCTCATTAATGGGTTATATACTAGCAATATTTATAAATTACATATTGAGTTCCCTTTTAGTTTTATTTAACCTCACAGTTTCAGACATATATTCAAACAACAGTTACCTTTTTATTTTTGTTATAACTTATACAATTATAACATCTATCATTACTAAATATTTAGGACAATACTTAAGACTTTTATACACTCAACATAAGCTCATATTCTCCAAAGAAATATTAATACTCTTTTTTTCTGAGGTTATAGCTTGTACATTAATCTTCGCTTATAATATTATTCAAGGAGAACAAGAAGGTTATCCTGCTAAAATAGTTTATTTTAATACTATACTTTTTGGTACTTTCTTCATTATTACCTTCATCATTTTCTTTTTCAGCCTCCGCATCATGTACAAGAATCAGGAACTGGAATTTATCAAGCAGCAAAAGCAATCCTTGGAGGAGTACGTAAAGAAAATAGAAGATTTATATCAAGATACCCGCATTTTCAAGCATGATTATATAAATATACTTTCCACCATGCAATATTATATCGACGACGATGATATAGATAATTTGAAGGTATTTTTCAGATCGAAAATCCTTCCCAGCAGTGAAGCTCTCACGAACAAGGAATCTATTATCGGTAAACTCAGTAACATCAAGGTTTTGGAGCTGAAAAGCATTTTATATGCCAAGTTGATTTCCGCCATGAATCAAAAGCTGAACATTACTTTGGAGATTCAAGAAGAAATAAGTTCCATATCCATGGATACATTAGATTTGTCCACTGTAATAGGCGCTTTCATGGATAATGCCATTGAAGCCGCAAAGGTATCCGAAGAAAAAAAGCTGCTTATACTTCTCATCTACAGCGAAGAATCTGTGACCATTGTCATCTCGAATTCCTCTCCCGCAATTGATATCAAGTTAGATGTCATTTATGATAAGGATGTCACATACAAAGAAGGTCATAGCGGACTCGGTCTTTACAGCTCCAACAAAATATTAGATAAGTACAGCAACGTCATTCATTCCACAAATTATAACTATAATATTTTTACGCAAACGCTGGAAATATGCACGCAGCACAATACTGAAGAGGTGTATTCGACTTGATTCCTATTTACTTATGCGAAGATGATAAATTCCAATTAGAATGCTGGAGAAAAATAATTAACAATACCATTCTCATTAACGAGTGGGATATGAAAATAAAGGCGGCTACCGATACCCCCTGTGATTTATTGAGATTGGTAAATAAAAGCAAACCGGAAAATGCGGTTTATTTTCTGGACATCGATTTAAAAAACAGCATGAATGGAATTCAACTCGCCGCTGAAATCAGGAAATATGATCCGAGGTCGTTTATCATCTTCATTACAACGCATGAGGAAATGGCACTTAATACCTTCAAATACAAAGTCGAACCGCTGGGATATATAATAAAAGAAGCCCCTGATTTCAAAGACCAAATCAAGGACTGCCTTCAGAACGTTTGTGAAAAGTATCATGTACCTAACAATCCTGTAACGGATGTGTTGACCATCCGTATGGAAAGTAAGCTTTTAATTATTCCCTATGATGAGATTTATTATATCGAACCTTCTACCCAATCGCATCGGGTACGGCTTCACAAAGACCATGAAATATTGGAATTTTCATCCTCGCTCACCGATATTAAGTCGAAGCTGGATAAACGGTTTATGATGTGTCATAAGTCATTTATCGTGAACTGCAACCATATTTCCAGAGTTGACAAGAAAACATATACCGTTCACTTTAAGAACGGAAAAACATGCCCTTGTTCCGTCCGCTTATGCAATCAATTGTGCGGCCGGCTCGCCGAGTTGTAAAAGCTTAACTCTTTTTAATGAACTCGGCACTGCATTTGGGACACCGAATTGCAATTTTGCCTTTGCCTCTAGGCACTCTGATTTTCTGCTTGCAATCAGGGCATTTATAAATGTGATGAGTCTTTCTTTGGCTCATCGCATTTTTTTGTTTTAAAAAAAATTTTCGGATTCCCGCCGTATATTTCAGAAATGCCTGATTTTCCGCGTAGCGCCGCGTATAATTTCTGGAAAGCATACGGAAATAAGAGTAAATCAGCACCGCTATCGCTATTCCATATAGAAAATTCCACCTTGTAAATAGTGATACAATCATTGCCACCAAGGCTCCTGCAAGTAAAAATCTGTTCAGGGAATCCGGCCCGTAGGAACCGTATCTTCCCTGCATAAAGCGCATTAACTTCTCTCTCACAATCGTTGCTCCAATCCATAATCTTCCGTTTTTAATAATCTTGATATTTATTCTAAAGATTATGCGCTAAAATGCAATAAAACGATTCACAAATTTTCATTAAAAAAAACTAAACTTAAAACATCGCCACTTGACCTAAGCCTAACGCACAGGCGACAAGGTACAAAAGCAGTATATGAACCGGATAAAACGCGTAGAAAAGCCATTTAATATTCCAGCCTCTTTCTCCATTATATTTATGTATAGGAATCAATACCAAAAAGGCCGTTATCTCGGTAACCGACATCACCGTAAGAGTAGTGCATCCCAGACCTGCCGACAAAGTCTTCCTATTTCTGAAGAAGTACATAACCGCTATAGTAAGAACGCCGAAGGCGCTGTAATCCGTCTGCATAAATACTGCCGCGCCCATCCCGGCAACGAGAACGAGCACACTTAAGATGGCTTTTAGAACCTTATTCCAATCAGCTTTCTCCCCTATGAAGCGCAATCCTATCATAACGAGAAGTCCGAAAAGAAGAGTGAAGAATACATTCTGATATCCCCAATAGAAAAATGTTCCTTTAAAGCCGAGGTCGAAGGGTATCTCAGAGATCAAAGCGAACAAGAATAATCTGCTCGCATATTTTTTTATATCATGCGTATGCTCAAAGCCCTCTATCAGCAAAAAACAGAAGATGGGGAAGCCCAGCCGGCCCACCAGCCTCAATACAATATCGGCAACATAAAGTGCCATATTCTGCTGCATGAAATATGCGGCGGAACTAACGTCCATGATGGAGCCCAATCCCTCGCTTATCATCATTCTTTCCAATATAATGGCTCCCGTATGATCGATGAACATGACGATAATAGCAATCAGTTTAATGGTGCTTCCCGTAATTCCTTTTTTCTTAGGCATAATACCTGTTGTGGATACATTCTCCATAATTATCTTCCTCTCCCTTAATCCGCATATTCCTATACTATGACTGATATTGTCAGCTTATTAAGCAATAATTTAAATAACAATATATAGCATATAAATATTCATCGGATTTGTCAATCTTTTGTCAATACGTCGCCTTCAGTCTCTGTACGTATTTTCTTTTGTATTGGAGAGTGGATTATTGAAGTTTGTTGTTTTTTCTTATTTCGCTTTAGGATATTCGGTGCAAAGAAGCCTATAAGGAGGCTCATCTTCTTCAATCGCAGGGAAGCGCCCCATTTCTTCATAAAAGCGGTTATCCGAAGTATCATCATTGCACATGGAGACTTCTCCGATCAACACATCACCCGTTCCTTTTTTCACATCGAAATCATGATATTGATGAGGCCATAAGGTAATGCTTTCTCCCGGCAGCAGCTCCACTCCTGTTCCTGCCTTAACATAGTAGGACCTCCCGTCTGAGTTAACCAATACATCACTGTCGTCAAACGTTCCGTCTCCTTTATCATTATATACATGTATAATCAATATTCCGCCGCCCCGGTTAATGATGTCTTCACTTTTGGTCCAGTGAAAGTGCATGGGAGAATGCTGTCCCTCCTTGAGCATCAATAACTTTTCGGCATAGACCTTCTTATATTTCTTATTTTTTTGATTCCCGTTTCTTAAAGTGATCAGCGCGAACCCTACCTTTTCCCAATTACCCAATCCATAATCTGTAATATCCCATCCCAGCATATTATCTCTGATTTCATCGTACTGTGCACTCTTATCCGCCCACTCCTCCGGTGTCCAGCCGCAAAAAGGGGGCAACTCAAAACCATGTTTTTTAATTAGCTTTTCCATATATTTAATACTGTTATTAATTTCCGACCGTTTCATCTTCCTTTTCCTCCATTGAATGAAAATATGATATATTATCAGAAAGCTTCCGGGAGAGCCCGAATATTTCTTTTGTCAGCTCGACCATTTGATTTATGGAATTCTCCATATCGATAGACACCTTCAGCGTATTTTCCGAATATCCGGCATTTCTGCCTGATTCCTGAAGCAGAAGGGCCATATCAGCACCAAGACATTCTTTTGTACCGCTTATCTCACCTATATCGCTTACCAGAGCTTTTACGTTTTTCGCCAATACCATGATATTCTTTTCCAGTTCGTCAAAAATAGCCTTGGTACTGTTTACACCTCTTACTTGATTCTCCATGGCACTATTCACGTCCTCCATAACATGAACCGAGGTCTGGGTCTCGTGAATCAGATTCATGACAATTTGTTCTATCTTTTTTGCTGAAACCGTGGACTGATCGGCTAAAGATTTAATTTGCGCTGCAACAACAGCAAATCCCTTACCCAGTTCTCCCGCTCTTGCCGCTTCTATACTGGCATTTAACGATAGCAGGTTGGTTTCCTCCGAAATATTTGCAATCAATGTTGTCGCTTCTTTAATTTCATGCGCAGATTGATTGGTAATATTCGTTTGGCTGGAAATAGTGTTTATGGAGAGCAGCGAATCCTTTGTTATAGCTTCCAGTTCATTTAAGATTGCCCTCGTCTCTTTTCCCAATTCGAAATTTTTCTCAGATAATGCTCCTATACTCTCTATGCTCTGCAGTGAGCTATCGATATGTCGGTTCATTTCCCGCATGCTTTCATCCGCATTCCGTATCGTATTCACCTGGGCATTAGCCGACTCCTGTATGTCCCGGCTGGATGAGAGCATCTTGTTTGCCGTACCTTTTGTAGCATCAGAAGCTTCCTGCATCTCGTCAGAAACTTTATGCAGAATATTCGCCTTTTCCTTGATGGAGGAGATTACCTCCTTCATTTTTTCCTGCAATTTTTGAGTGTCCTTGGATAGATCACCGATTTCATCCTTTCTGTTTCTGATAAGCGCCGTTTTCAACTCCAGATCTCCATTTGACAAGCTGTTCAGACAATCTCCGGCTTTTGTTAAATCCTTCAGCGTAGATTTTACAAACACAATGGAAAGAAGACAAAAAAAGGCGAGTATAGCAGCTATCATTCCCACATTGGCGTAGATAGCCGTCCGGACAAGAGTTTGCATGCGTTCCACACCACGCACAGCAACCAATGCTCCTGCCACTGCACCCGATTCCGGCTGTTTGATCGGTATCGCGCAGGCATGGTATTGCTTTCCCCCTATTTCGATTTTCTTCACAAAGATTTCCTTCTCCTCCTGATATACCCGGTCAATCATCTGCTTTACATTCTCGAAATCATCCAGCCTATTCTCTCCTCCATCCTTCATGGAAGTAACAATAGGATCCTCCTCAAAATAAAATATAATATCAATACCTGTACTCTCTTTTAAACTGTCGAGCAAAGATGCGGAAGCCGAGACGTTAAAGTTCATTCCCCTCCAGACATTTCCGTCCTCTTTCAGAGCATAGTCTCCATACCCCTGCGTGCTGTAGAGATTAGATGCGGAAATTGCAACCGTTCTAAGTCCTTCCTCGATTTCCTGATACAAGCCTTTAGAAAATTGTACCTGGCTGATGAGCAGCGAAAATATGCTCGTCACTACGATCGGCACTATGGATAATATTAGAATTTTCCCTCTCATTTTCATGAAACATCACCTTTTGTTTCTCTGATTGAAAATACGGGCTATCCCTATATGAGATAACCCGTATCCATTTCTTTGCACTTTTTGAAGTAATTACAGTCCCTCTTTGGTAATAACGGAAACTCCCGTATCCGTAACAGCTCCGCCGAAGCTTTCTCCGCCAAGTACTGCTACTGCTGCCTTCAGGCCTTCATAACCCATTACATCAGGATTCTGTGCCATAGTAGCCAATAAGTATCCGTCTTTGATCAAAGATAAAATAGTATCGGATTTGTCAAAGCCTACGCCGACTACATCATCGCCTGCTTCCTGAATGGCATTGCCGACTCCGGTAGTGGAACCTTCATTAGCTCCGAAAATACCAACACATCCGCTTGTGATGTAATTTGCCGCAATATCCTTGGATTTCGCTGCATCACCTTCGCTATACTGGGTTTCGAGAATCTCGAAATCAGAGCCTTCGAATGCGGAACGGAAGCCGGTTTCACGAGCCACGCAGGATGCCGTAGCCGCATTTACATTGACAACACCAATTTTACCGGAGGTTATACCTTTATCCGTAAGCGCCTTTAACATTTCATCGCCTGCTGTTTTTCCTGCAGCCTGATTATCTGTTGCAAAGGTAACTTCACCTTCAAAATCAGCCGCCGAATCCACATAGATAATTTTTACTCCGGCTGCAACCGCCTCTTCCAAAGCTGCCGTAACCGCATCCGGTCCGTTTGCTGCCAAGAGAATTGCATCCGCATTGTCCGCTACCGCATTATTGATACACTCGATTTGTTTTGCATCGTCCTTAACATCCGGAGCGAGCCACTTGTATTCAACGTTTCCAAGCTCATCTGCCGCTTTTTTGCATCCGGCATCCACATTCACCCAATGCTGGTCCATCTGATCCATTGTAATCAAGTAAACTTTGTAGCTCTCTGCTGCCGCAGTTTCCTCGGGCGCAGCCTCCTCAGCCGGTGCCTCCGTAACTTCCTCGGCTGCCGGTGCCGTACTCGTTTCTGCCGCAGGGGCAGTTTCCGTGCTTCCGCAGCCAGCCAGCATGGATGCCGCAACAACAACGCTCAATAATACACTGCATAATCTTCTCTTCATTTAATATCCTCCCTTATGAAATATTTGGTTTGTATGATAAAGCAAATGCTTTTATCCTTTTTTATTTTTTCTCGGCTTACCCGTTCTGACAACTACATCGAGTAAAACAGAAACTACAACAATAATACCGATGACTATATTCCGGATGGCTACAGGTGCTCCTGCAAACTGCAGACCGTTTTGCAGAACTCCCCATATTGCCGCTCCGATAACGGTGCCTAACAATATTCCCTGTCCGCCTAAAGTACTTACACCGCCGATAACAGAAGCTGCTACCGCATACATTTCGTACATATTTCCCGCATCCATAGTGCCCATTCCTGAAGTTGCACAAATAATGAGCCCTACTACGCTGGCACAAAATGCGCTGACAATATATGCTTTGGTCGTAGTTCCTACAATACCTACCCCGGATAGCTTGGCGGCCTCTACATTACTGCCGATTGCGTAAATATGCCTTCCCGTGCGGGTCTTGCTGAGCAGAAAGTTGAAGATGAGCCACAGAATAATAGATATCCAAATGGTATTGTACAGACCTAACGTTTTTCCGTAATAGAAGAAGTCTCTGAAGCCTTTTGCCGCATCTCCGATGGAATCCGTATTATAGTTATTATTTACGATCTGGGCAATACCTCTGGCTATTGTCATGGTACCCAGCGTAGCGATAAAAGGCGGCAGTTTGCATTTTGCAACCAGCTGGCCGTTCACAACTCCCACCAGCAGACAGCAGAAAATAGTTACTAAGACCGCGGCCCATGGATTCATGCCTTTGGTCATAAGAGTTGCCGAAATCATACAGCTCATGCCCACCACCGAACCGATAGAAAGGTCTATGTTTCCCGTTATCAGCACATAGGATTGACCGATACCGATCAGTATGATCGGGGCGATCTGCCTCAGCAGATTCCCTATATTTTTAGAGGAAGCAAAGGTTGGATTTAAGATACCGAATACAATGCATAATACGATCAAACCTACCGTTACGGTCAATACCTGCCCCATTCCCCTTACCGCCATCATTCTTCTTAAAAAATTCTGTCTGTTTTCCATTTTAACAGTTATGCTCCTTTCAAATTATGCTTCTGCCGCAACCTTTTTTTCAAAGCTGGTTGCATATTTCAGGATAGCGTCTTGGGTTGCTTCTTCCGTAATCATTTCTCCAGTTATCTTACCGTCGCACATTACGATAATTTTATCTGAAATCCCCATAACTTCAGGCATTTCTGAGGATACGAACAACACTCCGATCCCTTGCTTTTTCAATTCATTCATTAGATTGTAAATTTCGACCTTTGCGGCAACATCGATTCCTCTTGTGGGTTCATCGAAAATAACTACCCGGGAATTTCTTGCAAGCCATTTGCCTACCACTACCTTCTGCTGATTACCTCCCGAAAGGCTTCCCGCATTTACTTCCATATTGGGAGTCTTTATTCTCAGGTCGCTTACCGCCTTTTGTGTCATGGCTTTTTCTTTCTTCCGGTTCACTATCCCCAATTTATCGCATATAATATCAAGATTCGGAAGGGCAATGTTCTCCTTTATGCTCAGCTTAGTGCATAATCCATCCTTTTTTCTGTCTTCCGGTGCAAGAACGATACCCGCTTTAATCGCATCCATGGGCCTATTTATCGTGATAGACTTGCCATCTAATATAATCTCTCCCGATTCTTTTGCATCCACCCCGAAAATCGCTCTCGTGGTCTCCGTTCGTCCGGCACCCATCAGACCTGCAATTCCTACGATTTCCCCTTCGTACAGTTCAAAACTTACGTCCCGCACCATTTTGCCCGCATTAAGGTTTTTTACCTCAAATATCTTTTTTCCCTTTTTACATGAAACTCTTGGAAACTTTTCTTTAATTTCACGGCCTACCATATTGGATATTATTTCTTCGAGATCCGTATCCGCATAGTCCATACTCGTTATGTACTGGCCGTCCCTGAGAATGGTAACCCTATCCACGATATGCTGCAGCTCCTCAAGTCTGTGAGAAATATATACGATCGCACAGCCTTCCGCCTTCAATTGCCTTATGATACGGAACAAATCGTCAATCTCCTTCGACGTAAGGGCGCTGGTCGGTTCGTCCATTATCAGTATCTTAGCGTTTGTGGAAAGCGCCTTTGCTATCTCCACCATCTGCTGCTTCGATACTGCAAGGTCTCCTACAATAGTATCAGGAGAAATATCCATATTCAGCTTATCCAATATACTTTTGGCCTGCTTTTCCATCTCCTTGTCTGAGAGAATACCCGATTTTATTTTTTCTCTGCCCAGAAAAATATTTTCCGCTACCGTTAGGTGGGAACACATATTTAGCTCCTGATGTATGATCGCGACTCCCAGCTCCTGTGCCTTTTTAGGAGACATATCGTGCACTTCTTCTCCAAAAATCTTAATCGTTCCCGAATCCTTTTCATAGATGCCGCTCAGGATCTTCATAAGAGTAGATTTACCGGCCCCGTTTTCACCCAGCAGTGCAAGAACTTCGCCGGCCTTCAAGTTGAAGTTTACATTATCCAAAGCTAATACACCCGGAAAGCCTTTACTTACTCCGCTTACTTCAACGATATATTCTCCCATTCCATTCACCTTTCATTTTACTATATCGTATTTGCCTCACTACTTTTTATGTAACAGGATCGCTTTCCTATTGCATAAAAAAAGTATAACACCCGCTACAGATTGATTGTAGGGGTGTTTCTTTGGAATAAGGGGGGCATCCTTTTGGTTTTTATATGCTTATTTCAATACTGCCGAAGGCGTCCGGCAGGTACTCCTGCGTTATCGTTCCATCCTCTAACAGCAGCAGCTTGTCCGCTACGAATAAAGAATCCGAAATCGTAACGGCTAAGATGATAACGGCGATTCCTTTCCTCTTAAGAGTTCTTATCAGGTGAATAATATGTCTTCGAACGTACATATCCGCGTTAGAAAACGGCTGAACGATGAAAACTACCTTGGGATTCAATAAATGGATCCGGTAATAAACGATATTATAAAGAGATTTCTTATCCAGAGTCCTGATATCCGCCACATATACTTCTTCTCCCAATTCTTTATAATATTCTCTTTGAATACTCTTCTTAACATTCTCTGTTATTCTTACATGGGGAGTTTTAAAATCCAGCAGAAAGCTCAGATTATCTATGTAGCTCATATCATAAAACAGCATGGTTTCGATAGCCTGGCCTTCAATAATACCGAAATTGACCTTCCCCTTCTTTCTGAGGTTCCTCTTATCTATCATTTCTCCGCTTATCTCTATGAAACCGGCTTCCAGTTCTTTTTCCCCGCTCAGACAGGAGATAAGATCCTGCTGGGATCTTTTACTTTTGTCGTACAGTACCACGCATTCTCCCGGTCGCATACTAAACGTCAGATTATGTAAGTCTTCCGTAGTGATATCGTGGAAATAAATTGCACTGCCGTTTTCTTCAGAAGTCTTCTTATCCTTGTCCTCGAACGAAATAGTATAAGGAATCACATTTTCGTCCTTCATATCTTTCTTATCGAATACCTTTATGACCTTGCCGTCCTTCATAAATGCCGCTCTGTTACAGAAGGGGAAAACTTCCTCGTGATGGTTACCGAAGTATAGAACCGTATACCCCTTATGAGCGGCCTTAATCAGCAGTTTTTTGAAATTATCCAGATCCTTCGTACTCAGAACATTGCTGATATCATCCACCATGATCAGCCTGGTTCCTTGGATAATAGCCTTCAATACCTCGACAACGCACCTCTCATACTCCGAAAGTTCCATGCAAATCGCTCTTGGATCGATATTTACCTCCATATCCTGCAGAAGAAAAACCAGTTGGTTGGCAAGAACTCTTTTGTTTATGCAATATTTCTTAAATCCCTTCCTGAGTACAAAGATATTATCTGTCACAGTAAGGTTATCCACCAGCCTGCTGTTTTGTCCTAATAAATATACTTTGTTCTGGATTTCTTCCCTATGATGATAGCTGTTGACCTGATGGCCCGAAAAATAAATCCTGCCGAATTTAATCGGGATATTTTTACATATCAGCTGTACAAGCCTATCCTTTCCGTGCTCGTTGATTCCTATAAGTCCAAAGATTTCTCCTTGAAAAATATGCAAATTGAAGTTATCCAGATTGGTCATATCATTTCCTTCGGTAATGACATTCTCCATTCGCAAAATTTCTTTTTTCACCGATACTCATGCCCTTCCCGCGATCTGCAGTATGCAAACGGACGCTTTATCCCTGCTCTGTAATTACCGGCAGCGTAATTTCCACATCCGTTCCCACGTCCTTCGTGCTGTAAATATATACTCCGTATTCCTCTCCGAATAGAAGCTTGATTCGGTTATTAACATTGATGATAGCGATTCCGCCCCGTTTTTCCCTTTTGGGCTCCATAACGTCTTCCATGGAATTGGTAAGCAATTTGTTGTTCAGCTCCTCTAAAAGTTCTTCCGGTATCCCCATTCCATCATCCGATATGCGGATAATCAATCGGTCATATGTGCGGTCGACGCGGACTTTTAAATTGCCCTTCCCTATTTTGGGCTCTATTCCGTGGTATATCGAATTCTCAACAATCGGCTGCAATACCAGCTTGGGCAGGAAAAGGTTCAAGGCGGATAAATCGTCCACGTCATCATCGTATTCTATGCTGAGGCTTAATTTATCCCCAAATCGGTACTGCTGGATAATGTAATAATTCTCTATGTTCGACAATTCATCTTCCAGGGTCACCAGCTTATCCACATTGGATATGGTATAGCGGAAAAAGGTAGCCAGGGCTTCCGTCATGGATGCGACTCCATCCATTCCGCTGCACAGAGCTTCACTTCGTATGCTCTCAAGCGTATTATATAAAAAATGCGGGTTGATCTGATTCTGAAGTGCAAGATACTGCGCCTGTTTCTTGGAGATGTTTAAAATCTCCGTCCGGTTCAAGCCTTCTCCGAGCATATGCAGCGCTTTATTAACGTTTGGACTGACATTTATATTCTGCTCCAACAGATTATCTACCAGATAGCCTTCCGTATAGAGCTTAATTATTCTATCGATTTGCTTATATTTTCGGTACACCAATATGTAACCTGCATACAGAATAAGCGCTTCAGCAATTAGCCCGATGACGAACACCAGCTTAAAGCTGTCCGCGTGGAGCGCAGCTGCCAGCAGTGTGCCCAGCAAAAATATCTGGAGCAAAAATATCAGCAGAAGCCATAGCTTTACATTCCCAATAAGATACCGCTTATCTCTATTCATAATAACACCCATGCCCCTCCAATACTTACGAATATATTTTTCTATACTCATTGGGCTTTAGATTCGTATACTTGGCAAAGCCTTTCGTAAAATGCTTATTGTCGCTGTAGCCCACTTCGGTGCATATAACGGCGACGCTGAGATTGGTGTCCTTCAAAAGCTCTTTTGCCTTTTCCATTCTTATCTCCGTCAAATATTCAGAGAAGGTCTTACCCGTTTCCTTTTTGAACAGTGAGCTGAAATAGGTTGCATTAAATCCGACAAAATCACTAACAATTTCCAAAGATACCGCTTCTTTAAAATGCTCCTTCATATATTGCTTCGCATCCCGGATAGGCTTATTGTCTTCCTGTTGCTTCTCTGCCACTGCTTTTCGAAAAGACATTACTATAACCCGGGTCAAGTAAGAAAAAACCTCCTCCGCAGTTCCTATGTTCTCGATATCCGTTCCGAATTTTTCAAAGAAACTTTCTGCTTCCTTTACTGCGAACTTGTTCTGCCTCATGGTAAACAAATATAGGTTCATCGCTTCCTTCGACATTTGAATGATTTCGTGTCCCGTAACGTTCTCTTTATTTTTTAAGGAAGTCTGCAAATAACGGAGTGCATTTACAAGGGATGCCTCACTTAGCTTTTCCAGAGAATCCGTCATCTGTTTATTAAAGTCATAAAAGAGCTTGCTGTCAGCCACTTCATTCAAGGATATGTTTTCTCCCTCGATCACTTTATTTATACCGAGGATAAGCCGCTGTTCGATTGCCCATGACGCCGTCTTTAGAGAAACGATGAAGCCGGCTATATCCTTTTCAACAATTCCCGCCCCCAGCGTAATCCTAAGGTTCTCCAAAATATCTTTTTGCAAAAGCAGCTCGTCTAAAATCGATTTCAGTGTTTTACGGATGGAGCGCTTGCTTTCATTGCTGAAGTTGAGGACCGCATAGCACATATTCCCGTCAAATACACATTCCTTTTCATAGCATTCGCCAGCAAGGCGCTTGTTTACCGATTGCAGTACTTTATCCTGAATATAGGTGATATTGCTTTGAAAGGAGCTGTCAATTCCGTCTATTTTTATTAAGATGACTTGAAAACAGCCTTGTTTAAATTTATAATGATATTCTTCATTAATAACCTCAATGGTTATCTCTTCTTTCCTTTTTTCTTTTCGGAATAAAACTTCTGTAAAAAAAGCGGACCTGAGCTTGTCCACACTGTTCTTTACCGTTATGCGGTTCTGCTCTTCGGTGGAAAGCCTCTCCTTCTTCTCCAAATATTCCGTCCTTATTCTCGTAAGCGTATCCGTAAGCTCCGTCTTCTTAATCGGCTTGAGCAAATAGTCCTTCACACCGTAGCGTATGGCATTCTGGGCATATTCGAAGTGGCGGTATCCGCTGATAATAATAATATCCATATCCCCGCATATTTCTTTGGCCCTTCCGATCATCTCAAGGCCATCGTAGCCCGGCATACGGATGTCCGTTATCACTATGTCCGGATGGTATTTCTGAATTGCTTCCAAGGCCTCTATCCCGTTATGTACAATAGCCTGTACCTGCATATCCAATTGATCCCAGTCCACTAGCTTATAAATTAACTGGCAGATTTTATCCTCGTCATCGGCAATAATAACCTTCATCTTAGAATTACCCTCCTTTAACAGTAAATATTTATTATTATAGCAGTTAAATTATTGGGTAACAACTTTTTATTTTATCGGTAATTTTCAATAATTCAGACAAAAGATATAAAAAAATTATAAATTATTATAAACAAAGAATATGCCCCATTGACAGCAGATTACATGCGAAGTAATATATGTAATGAACCTAACAGTAAGGAGGCTAACAAATTATGACGAACGATCAACCTCTGGCTTTTCGCATAAAATCCTTAAACAACCAAATCAGGAGGTATTTTGAGCGGACGGCCATTCTCGAGAACGATGCGAATCTGACAGGAATGCAGTATGGTATTCTCGGCTTCCTGGCGGAGCAAAGCAGCAAGACGGACGTTTATCAGAAGGATATCGAAGCGGAATTCAATATCCGCCGGTCTACAGCCAGCGGTATGCTGAAGCTTTTGGAAAAAGAAGGCTTTATTATCCGGGAAAATGACTCCGGGGATACACGTCTGAAGAAAATTATCATGTCAGACAGGGCGAAGGAGCTGAATAAAGTTGCCAAAGCCAATATGGAGAAACTCCAAGTGCTCTTAACGCGCGGTATCTCCGATAAAGAAATGGAGCAGTTCTATGCGACGCTCAAGAAAATATCGGATAACGCAATGTAATATGTAATATTCAGTTGATATTGTATGAGTAAATATGAGAAAGGCATAGGTATTTTATGATAAAGAAATGGATCAAATGTATCGGGCAGTATAAAAGGGATACTATTCTCACCCCGCTCTTCGTGGCATTAGAGGTGGTAATGGACATTATCATTCCACTGCTCATGGCAAATATTATCGACAACGGAATTACCGGAGGCAATATGAATACGATTGCTAAGACCGGTCTGATACTCGTGCTGATGTGCATTGTCTCACTCTGCTGCGGATTCTTATCCGGGCATTTCGCAGCCAATGCTTCGGCGGGCTTTGCAAAGAACCTGAGGAAGGATATGTATCACAAGATTCAGGATTTTTCCTTCACCAATATCGATAAGTTCTCTACCAGCGGGCTGGTTACGAGACTTACTACGGATGTAACTAACGTGCAGAACGCATTTCAGATGATTATCCGCATCTGCGCCAGAGCTCCGCTCATGATCATCTTTTCGGTAGTCATGGTCTTTTCTATCAATACGAAGCTGGCGCTCATCTTCGTCGGCATCATTCCTTTGCTGGTTATCGGATTAGCCATTATCATGCTCAAGGCTATGCCTATATTTGCAAGGGTCTTCAAATTATATGATAAGTTGAACGGCATAGTCCAGGAAAATCTGAGAGGTATTCGAGTCGTAAAAAGTTATGTGCGGGAGGAGCGGGAAACAGAAAAATTTGAACACACTTCCGGAGAAATTTATGAAAACTTTGTCAAGGCGGAAAAAATTCTCGCCTTCAACAGCCCGCTCATGCAATTTTGCATGTATGCCTGCACGCTGCTTCTTTGCTTTCTGGGGGCACAAATGATAGTGAGCGGCGAATTCACTACCGGGCAGCTCATGAGCCTCCTGACCTATGCGGTTCAGATTCTCATGAGTCTGATGATTCTGTCCATGGTATTCGTGATGGTCACTATGTCCAAAGCCTCTGCCAAGAGGATATCGGAGGTCCTAAGTGAAACTGCGGACATGCAAAACGGGGGAAATGACTTGACCGAAATAGCGGACGGCTCAATTTCTTTCGACAATGTAAGCTTCAGCTACCGGGGACGTGAAGGAAAACTTTGCCTTCGCAATGTGAGCATCGATATTGAGAGCGGCCAGACTATTGGTATCATCGGCGGTACAGGGAGCGGCAAGTCTACCTTGACACAGCTCATACCGAGGCTCTATGACGTCACGGAGGGCAGTCTGAAAGTGGGCGGCACAGACGTTCGTGAATATGACATCCGCACTCTTCGGGAAGAGGTAGCGATGGTATTGCAGAAAAACGTATTGTTCTCCGGCACTATCAAAGACAATCTGCGATGGGGCAAAAAGGACGCTACGGATGATGAGATGGAGCGGGTTTGTAAATTGGCTCAGGCCGATGAATTCATCCGGACCTTCCAGGACGGCTACAACACCTGGATCGAGCAGGGCGGCAGTAATGTATCCGGAGGGCAGAAGCAGCGCCTTTGTATAGCGAGGGCTTTACTTAAAAAACCTAAAATTCTTATTTTAGACGATTCCACAAGCGCCGTAGATACAAAGACGGATGCGCTTATCCGCAAGGCCTTTTCGGAGGAAATCCCCGATACCACCAAGATTATCGTCGCACAGCGGATCTCTTCTGTTCAGGATGCGGATAAGATTATTGTCATGGAGGAGGGCCGTATCAGCGCAGCAGGCACTCACGAGGAACTTCTGGAAACCAGTACAATATACAGAGAAGTATACGAATCACAGCAGAAAGGAGGAAAAGACAATGGAGCGGCCTAATGAAAAATCTCAATTTAATAAAGGTACGGTATCACGGCTTTTGCGATACGTCACAAGTACTTATAAGCTGCGCTTTTCCATCGTATTGCTATTTATTCTGATCAGTGCGGCAGCAGGTGTGGCGGGATCCCTTTTTCTTCAGATTTTAATCGACGATTATATCGCACCTTTGATGGGCGTAGAAAATCCCGTCTTTACGAGCTTGATATACGCAATAGGAATGATGGGTATCATCTACCTTTCCGGCGTTATTTCCACCTATGTATACAACAGGCAGATGGTAGTCATCGGACAGGGCGTTCAGAAGCGCATCCGTGATGAGATGTTCACAGGGATGCAGAAGCTTCCCATCCGTTATTTCGACACGAACAGCTATGGAGATATCATGAGCCGCTATACCAACGATATCGATACGCTTCGGCAGATGATTTCCCAGAGTATTCCCGCATTGTTCTCTTCCCTTTTGACCATAGTGCTGGTGTTCTGCGCCATGGTTTACACAAGCATTCCTCTTACAATACTCGTTCTTCTCATGGTATTTCTCATGCTTAAAGTAACCGGGATGATAGCGGGAAAAAGCGGCGCATACTTCGTGAAACAGCAAAAGGATATAGGGAGCGTGAACGGTTATATCGAGGAAATGATAAACGGCCAGAAAATCGTCAAGGCGTTCTGCTATGAGGAAGAAAGCAAGCGGGGCTTCGATGAGAAAAATGAGCAGCTTTTTGATAGCGGAAAAAATGCAAATAAATATGCCAACGTCATGATGCCGGTCATGGGTAATCTATCTAATCTCGCCTATGTCATCGTAGCTATCGCAGGCGGCGCACTGGCCATTTCCGGCATAGGCGGCCTTACATTGGGTGCTATCGCCAGCTTCTTACAGCTAACCAAGTCCTTCAGCCAACCCATCGGTCAAATATCCCAGCAGATTAATTCTGTGGTGGCGGCTCTCGCCGGAGCAGAGCGTATCTTTGCCCTGATGGATGAACAACCGGAACAGGATAAAGGCTATGTAACTCTTGTTAACGCTGTCTATGATGAACATGACGAGCTGAGGGAAACCACAGCGCGCACCGGCATATGGGCGTGGAAACATCCCCACGGCGACGGCAAGCTGACCTTTACCGAAGTAAAGGGAGATATTGTTTTTGACGATGTGGATTTCAGCTATGACGGAGAAAAAACCGTGCTTCATAACGTTTCGCTTTTTGCTAAGCCGGGTCAGAAAATCGCCTTCGTGGGTGCGACCGGCGCCGGCAAGACGACGATCAGCAATCTATTGAACCGCTTTTATGACATTGCGGATGGAAAAATCCGGTACGACGGCATCAATATCAATAAGATCAAAAAGAGTGATTTACGCCGCTCTCTTGGAATCGTTCTCCAGGATACGCACTTATTCACCGATACTGTAATGAACAACATCCGTTACGGCAAGCTGGATGCAACCGACGAAGAGGTCGTTGCGGCGGCAAAGCTGGCAGGTGCGGACGGATTCATCACCAGACTGCCTGACGGATATGATACTGTACTTTCCGGTGACGGCTCCGGCTTATCTCAAGGTCAGAGGCAGCTTCTTTCTATTGCCCGGGCAGCGGTCGCCGATCCTCCGGTGATGATTTTGGACGAAGCTACCTCCAGTATCGATACGCGAACCGAGAAACTGGTGCAAAAAGGCATGGATGCCCTTATGGACGGACGTACTGTGCTGGTCATCGCCCATCGCCTGTCTACCATACAAAATTCTGAGGCGATTATGGTGCTCGATAACGGCCGCATTATTGAACGCGGCAGTCATGATGATCTAATTGAGCAAAAGGGCCGGTATTATCAGCTTTATACCGGAGCCTTTGAATCCGCAGACGAATATGCCGAGACTTCGGCATAGGCTGGAAGAACTTAAAATATCTAAAAATATTTTGCAAAAATATATTGACTCTCACGTTACGTCATAGTGTAGATTGTAGTTACGGCCGAGAAATGGAGGTGTTCCCGCATTGAAATTAAAAATAAAAGAAATAGCAGACCTAACCGGGGTTACTGTGCGCACTCTTCACTATTATGATGAAATAGGATTATTAAAGCCGGGCGTTGTGACCCAAGCAGGTTATCGCCTTTATAATGAAGAAAACCTCGAACTGCTGCAGCAAATATTGTTTTTCAGGGAGCTCGATTTTCCCTTAAATGAAATAAAGGAAATCGTGACCAGTCCCTTCTTCGATAAAACAAAAGCTTTGCAAAAGCATCGGGAGCTGCTTCTTAAAAAACGGGAACGTCTGAACAATTTAATTAATTTGACAGAAAAAACGTTAAAAGGAGAGTCTAAAATGAGTTTTAAAGAATTTGATATGACAGAAATCGAAGAATCGATGAAAGAATACGCAGAGGAAGTCAAGGAGCGCTGGGGCAGCACGCAGGCCTATGCGCAGAGCCAAAAACGCACAGCCTCTTACACTAAAGATCAATGGGCACAGATCGACGCGGAGGTAAAGGAAATCTTCCGTACCTTCGCGGGCCTTAGCAGCCAGGGGCTTTCCCCCGACAGCTCACAGGCACAGGCTGCGGTAAAACGCTGGCAGGATTGTATTTCCAACCACTTTTACACGTGCAGCGATGAAATGCTCGCCTCCCTCGGCATGATGTATACCGGGGATGAACGATTCCGTAAAAATCTGGACGAATTCGGCGATGGTACCGCCCGGTTCATGTCGGAATCAATTGAAATCTACTGCGCAAGCCGGTAAGCAAAAGCTACCGGCCTGTGGCCATTCCTCTATATAAAACCTACTTGCAAATGGCATTCCACTCGCAATCACCGCAGACCTCTTCACGTTTACCGGCGTCCAGGATATTGCCATTCAAAAGCTTCTCGAACAGTCTCCATTCTATTTCCGTTCTCTGGTCCAAGCCGCATAAACGAAGCACTTCTTTATCATACCGCTGTACCTTTTCCTCACTTTCACACAGCCCGTTTTTATTATGCGGGCAAACACTGCATATTTCATCCGTCCGGCTATGGAGAAGGACTATGGGATTCTTACCGACCTCCGCTTTTATCTGCGTCATATGCTTTACGAATTCACTGCTGTAACCCTTTCCTCGAAAAAAAGAGAGGCACAGCCCATGATGCGGCCTTATTTCATATAATTTCATAATGTATTTATTCCCTTGTCCTAGGATGTGTCTGAAAACTGCTTGTACCGAGCGAGATGCTTCACTTATCTAATCTTATAAAGTTCCAATTACTTTATTTAAACGCCTGCTAAGGATAAACGCCAGTGCCATCTTCAAAATATCAGGAATAATAAATGGAATTACGCACCAGCCAAGAACTGTTCCGAGTCCGATCGCTCCCGTATTCTTAAGATACAGCATCATGAACCACAATGTTCCAAAAGCATAGCAGACCACCAGCCCCAACGCCATAGAAACTATCATTACCCAATTCTTTCTGCCAAACAGCTTCTCTGCACCCCACATAATGAGCGCAATAAACAAGAAACCAATAATATATCCTCCCGTATTGTTCAGCAGAACCCCTATACCTCCCGTAAATCCTGACCATACCGGCACTCCGATCGCTCCCAGCAGAATATAAATTAAAACCGCAACCGTTCCTCTCTTACCTCCTAACACACCTACCGCCAAGAAGACTCCAAAGGTCTGCAAGGTAAACGGCACCATCGTCGGAATCGCTATCCAGGAACAAATTGCTATTAAAACTGCAAAAATTGCTATGTATACCATATCATACGTCTTACTTTTTCTCATCTTCACTGTGTCCATATTAATAACCATACCTTTCTCATAGCCTGAAAAATTTGTTTTCCACACTATCCTCCGTCTCAATTTAAAGATTTTTACGTTGTAATTATTATTATTTTTCTTGAGCTCGGAGAAAGTATATCATTTAAAAACGCCATTGTCAACCTTTTTAAAATATAGGTTTACAATGGCATTTATATCTTCACAATACTTTAACCTTGCACTAGTCTGCTGTATGTCAAATGGAATTACAAATTCCGGACTATGAGCCTTTCTCGACTGCGCCGGTAACCTTATATTTATCGAGATTTCCTTCATAAAAGGGTCGGGCTTGTTTACTCATATTTGGTAAACAAGCCCTTTATTTATGATGAAATATATACATCAGCTAATTAAACAATTGACTATTCTCAAATAGTCCTTGGAATCCGGTATGGAAAGAGTAAGATTCAAGCTGTTGTGATTCTCTCTGAAGCTTTCCTTTAACGTAGATTGTACGCCCCATTCCTTATTAATATTTCTCTTATATCCATTTTCCTGAATCATATTAACCGTACCGCTGCATTCATTAACAGCTTTCAAAAAAGCTGACATATCTAAAATATTAAATCTGAACATCTGCATCCTCCTTCAACCTATTTCTCAGGTTCTATAAGGTTGGCTCGTTACGATATTAATATAACGCAGATACTCTCAAAAAAATATACCTTTAATGCCAGTTTTTATCACTATCCTGCCGTTTTCTCCGATATTCGATAGGAGTATATCCCATCTTCTCCCGGAACACTCTTCCAAAATAGCTGCTGCTTCCCATGCCGCAGGCATTTCCTATCGAAGTAACAGATTCCTTGCTGCCTGCCAGCAAATTACATGCTGCTTGCAATCTATAATCATTAAGATATTCTACCGGGGTCATTCTCATATTCTCCTTGAAGGAGCGGAAACATTCCCGTTCACTGATAAATGCAGCATCCGCAATTTCCTTTACCGAGATTTTTTCATCATAGTGCTCGTGAATGAAAATAAGCATCATTTTGAGCTTTTCATCCGTTTTTCCATGTCGCAGGGATTTACCTCGTTTTTCATGCTGTGTCTTTTCTAATATTTCCAGGAGGCGATACCAAATTCCCGATAACAGCTCATTTAATTTTATTTCATAGGCGAATTCTTCCTCTCCTATTTCAAAGGATTTCCTTATTTTCTCCAGAATCTCTCTATGCTCCTCCTGCTGCGGACAGAATTTCAGGACTTCAATTGACGGAGAGGCTGTAAGCGGCCTGATATACTTTTGCTCCATCAAACTCCCCGGTCTTCCTCCAATAAGAGAAACGTCAAAAATATGCACTTTTTGAATCGTTTTCTCCTCTCCCTCGGGCTGCTTTGTCATATGCAGGATATTAGAATTGATAAGCCCTCCGCTTCCGGCTGGAAAGATGGTCCTCCCGTCCGGCGTATGATATTCAAGGCTCCCCCTCTCAATGTAAAATAACTCCACTTCTTTATGCCAATGCCAGGGTACCTGACTACGTATATCTTTATTGAATTCAACATATGAAGCAAGATGCGGAAAACCGAATGGCATCTCCGGCAACGCTTCTTCTTTACTGCCTTTTATAAACTGAATGTTCTCAATTACCCGCAAGCTGCCGCCTCCTTTTTTTAAAGCCGTCGCTGTCATATCCAGTATAGCATACCCCTTATTTCATTTAAACAATTTTACCATCGTTTGACAAGATCTTATACGACCGTGTGTGACCTTGTCAAACGATGGTATCTTGTCTTAATACTTTTACTACTGCTATATACCAAAAGTCACAGGTGGCAAAGAAGACACCAGAGCATATGATACTAATAAATGAAAAGGAGATTTTTCCATGAATTGTCTTCAAAAGGTACAATATACAATTCGCAGGGGTGATAATCTATATCAGCTTTCCCGCTATTTCCAGACTACGGTACAAGAGATTCTCGCTCTGAATCCGGGCATCGACCCGTATAACCTTCAAATAGGAAGAAGCATTATCATTTGCCCCGGCGAACAGTTTGTCTCACAAGCATTCCCTTCAGATCCCCCTGCCTGCCCCAACACTTCCATGCAGTTCAACCTCCTTGGCGATATGCGTGAAGCGTGGATACAGCACATATACTGGACACGCCTGCTACTCATCAGCATTGCGAACAGGCTGGCGGATCAAGGCGCTACTACGGCCCGCCTCCTTGAGAATCCGGCGGATATCGCAGCTATATTCGCAAACTTCTATTCTCCGGCTACCGCAGGTACTATCGAACAGCTTTTGACCGAACATCTAACGATCGGATCCGATTTGATTACAGCCTTGCGCGACGATCAGACTGCGGAGGCAGAGGCACTTACCCGTAGATGGTATCAGAACGCGGACCAGCTTGCGGAAGCACTTAGCAGCATCAATCCTTTTTACAATATCGATGAAGTTCAAAGAATGCTTTACGACCATCTGGACCTGACTACACAAGAAGTTGAGGCCCGGCTCGCAAACGATTTCGAGGTCGATATTGCCGCATTCAACCGCGTAGAGCAGGAAGCCTTGTCCATGGCTGATTATTTTTCTTCAGGAATTATGCGCCAGTTTCCTCAGCAATTTATGTAAAGCAAGACAAATAATCACAGAACTCTGGTACCACGTTAAACTGACCTCTATAAATTAGTCCCAAATGATCTAATTAATAAGAGGTCAGCTTTTTATTATTTCGTATTGTTTTATTTTATATCCCCTGTGTGTGGCCTCACGGCACACAGCAACTTATCGACTCTGAAATGATTGACCCCGCACGCCATAAGGAAGGCACACGGGCACTCCCAAAATAGGGTGACGGATTACCTCTGCTTCTACGTTAAACACCTCTCGCAGCGTAGATGGTATGATGACATCCTCAGGTGCACCAAAGCTATGCTTTTCTCCATCCTTGATTGCAATCAGGTAATCAGAAAACATGATGGCGTGATTCAGGTCATGAAGAACCATTACAATGGTTACACCTTGTTCCGAATTCAATTTTCTAAGCAACTGCAGGATTTCCAACTGATGGGATATATCCAGATAAGTGGTGGGTTCGTCCAGAAACAGGGTGTTTGTTTTCTGAGCCAGTGCCATAGCTATCCAAGCCCGCTGCCGCTGCCCACCGGAGAGCTGGTCCATTTCCCGCCCGGCAAGTTCCGTCATACCTGTGCTTGATAATGCCCAAGATATAATTTCCCTGTCTTTTGCAGTCAGTCCCGCCAGTTTACTGTGATAAGGAAAGCGTCCGTATTCCACAAGTTCGCTTACGGTAATGCCGATGGGTGTCTGTGCCCCCTGAGGCAGAAGCGCCAGCTTCTGTGCCACTGATTTGGTGGGCATGCTGTGGATGGATTGGCCTTCCAGACAAACAATACCTGCGGTTGGCGCAATCAATCGTGACATGGTTTTTAATAACGTGGATTTACCTGATCCGTTGGAACCGATCAGGGTAGTAATCTTTCCGGAGGGTATCTCCAAGTCAATGTCATGGAACACCGGAATATCATTATAACCGGCAGATAACTTATCTACCGTAATACTGGATTTCACTCTTTCTACCTCCTATGTCTGTCTGCGAAGCAAGTAAAGAAAATACGGTGCGGCCAAAACAGAAATAACAATTCCCACCGGTATTTCAATGGGCTGGAACATCGAGCGCCCCATGGTATCCGAAAGCAGCAGGAGCAATCCTCCCATCAGCATGGTAACAGGCATGAGCAGATGATGTCGTCCGCCCACAAATTTTCGTGCCATATGAGGGGCCACCAACCCCACAAATCCAATTCCGCCACTGACGGAAATGCAGCTGGAGGCCAGTGCCACCGCAGAAATCAGCAGGATTCTCCGTTCCCGCTCTACCCGGACTCCCAACCCAAGGGAAGTGTCTTCTCCAAGCAGAAGCAAGTCCAAAATTTTTGATTTCGTAAGAAGCAGAGGAATGAGAATCAGCAGGTAAGGCAGCAATGCTTTGACCTGATGCCAGCCGGTTCCCCAAATGTTTCCCGCCAGCCATCTGGCCACCAGTTGATAGCTGCTGTTTTCCATATCAGAAGCCATGATTAACATTAAGGCGGAAAAACCTGCCGACATGCCTATACCACCCAACAACAAATATGGCGGACGTAGTTTCCCGTTTCGTTTGGAAAAGATATATAGCACAGCCGTCACCAAAAGCCCCCCTGCCATGGCAAACATCGGCTGATAGAACACGGAGCTCACATGCAAAGAAGGAAATAATGTCAAAAACAGCATCACAGCAAAACCTGCTCCCGCATTGATACCAAGGATTCCGGGATCAGCCAGCGGATTTTCCGTTACGGCCTGCAAAATACAGCCGGATAAAGCAAGTCCCACTCCGCACAGAATAGAAAGCAGAATGCGCGGCAGCCGGATTTGCAACAATACTACAGAGGCTTCCGCATCCTCCGGATGAAGCAGGCTGAGCACTACCTGAGAATACGGAATAGCTGCATACCCACTGTTAAGCGACAATAGAACAGCAGCCATCAGGGCCGCCAAAAGAAGCCATGGCACAAGCTTTCGTCTTCTTTTGTTTTTCATAAAACTGCTCCTTTCTTCTGCCAGGTCAAGGCCATAAAGACCGGGACACCAATAGCCGACACAAGAGCTCCCACCGGTGTATCAAAAGGAGCGTTGATACAGCGAGCCGCAATATCTGCCAGCACCAACAGAATTGCCCCCGTCAGGGCAGATACCGGCAATAATCTCCGATAATCCCCTCCCACGGCAAAACGGGCAACGTGAGGAACGATCAATCCTAAAAATGAAATTCCGCCCACAAGTGATACGCTTGCTCCCGCCAAAATTAAAACGACAACAATTCCCGTCAAACGCAACGACAATACATTGATACCAAGTCCCTCCGCACTCTCTTCTCCCAAAGCCAGTACCGACAACCGCCCCGCAAGTAAGAGGCTGAAAAATCCAGCGCAGGCAATCCATGGTACGGTCAAGGTTAAACTCTTCCAAGTAATTCCGGATAGACTTCCCGCCGTCCAAAACGACAGTGCCTTTGAGAGTCCGAAGGTAAGAGATATTCCCTGACTCAGTGCGGTAAGCAGTGCAGAAACCGCACTGCCTGCCAGAATGAGATGGATTGTTCCGGATTTTTGTCTGCCCATTCCCATCCCATATACCATGGCAACCGCTAGCGCCGCTCCAAGAAAGGCCGCAAACATCGTGCCTAAGGTGCTGAGAGAGGGGAATAAAACCGCCGTCAGAGCAACAAGAAATCCCGCTCCCGCATTAACCCCCAACAGACCGGCATCAGCAAGAGGATTGCGTGTGACCCCCTGCATCACTCCCCCGGCAAGGGCAAAAGCCGCCCCGGTAAAACAGGCGGCCAGTACTCTGGGCATACGCATCTGAAGCATGATGCTCCCGATTTCCGAAGTCACTTCTGGATGAAGCAACGTGTAAATCAATATCTTGAAACTTCCTCCCGCCACCCCTATGCTGGCGGAAATCAGGATAGACAGCAATAGTACCGCTGTCAACAGTACCAGCAGCAATCGGTAAGCTGTATTTGTTCTGCTCCATTGTATGAGAAAGCACATAGAGCTTTCATCCCCTCCCTGATTCTTCAGTTTTTTCTTACTCGACATTAGTGTGGTTTATAATGGCATTTGCCAGTTTTTCCATATATAACAGCTTTCCGTTAGCAGTGTACGCCATATCGTATTGCAGATTGTTTTCGCCAAGATATACATTTCCGGACTGCACCGCCTTTAGATTCTGCCAGACGGGGCTCTCCTGCGTTTCCCCAACCTCGCCGTCATCACTGAAAAAGAAGATATGGTCCGCGTCAATCTTTGAGAAGTATTCCGCGTCAACCACTTCCCCCCATACATCTTCCGGAACACCGGAGGAGGGTTGTACTTCCAGTTCATCGTAAATAATCTCGCCGGGGCCGCCGGTCCGGTAAACATAATAGGAACCGAAATGCACGGAATTAGCTTCAATAACGGCAAACGTTTCATCGCCCACCACTTTCTTAATATCTTCTGCCAACCCTGCTGCTTTTGCATCATAATCTTTCAGCCAGCTATCCACAACATCCTCTTTGCCAAACCATCCGCCCAATTGCTGAAAACGTCCCTTCCAGTTGACATAACTAATATCATCATCAATCATAACAGTAGGTGCAATGGCCTTAAGCTGCTCATAGACCTTGTCATGACGGATATTCATAATAATCAGATCCGGCTGAAGCTCCGCTATCTTCTCAATATTTAAATCCCCGACTGCTCCTGAATAGTTTCCTACCGTTTCAATACTGTTTTCGCTAAAATAGTCCTGAAGGTATTCCGGTACCGTTATCCCATCGAACATACTGGTGTTGGCGGACGCAACAAACGGCATTCCAAGAATAATCAGCTCATCGGCCGAACCGGAAACATCCACAATACGCTGAGGACTGGCCGGGATTTCCACAGAGCCCTTCATATCTTCCACTGTAATTGTATCCGAATCTTGTGAGTTATTTGCCGTAGACGAGCACGCACTCAGTGCCATGGCAAGTATTAAACAAAACGGAATAATTAACTTTTTTTTCACTTTAAATCCTCCTCTTGTCAATCGATGGTATTGTTAGAAGCGACTAACCTTAAACAGCATACAGAAAATCTCCTCATCTTTCTGCTCCTGGACGGATTTTTTCTGCTCCCTCACGGAGCCTCTTTGAGAAGAAGCTATTGACTAGTTAGTTTTGACTAACTATAATAGAACTAAATCGCAGGTTCTATTCTACTCTCAGAAGGACTCCATTTGCGAAATACATAAGAAATTAGGTATTGATAACATGTCATATTTACCGTTACAGTTTGAAGATTCAGAGATATTTCCTCAAAAAATAATCAGTATACGTCCGGATGTACATATCATGCTTTCCTCCGGAACTTTCTCAAAAGGAACAAAACGGGAATCGGGAACTACATCTCCGGTTTTTGAATTAAGCTACAGCCGAAAGAATATCATGCGCGGAGAGGTAAATCATCAGCATGTGGAATTACAGCCGGGGCATACCTCCTTAGGGTTTTTGGGAGAGGCAACCGGTCATTCAGAATACCAAAGCGGCGAAGAAGTTCAGTTGTACTCCATTTGGGTAAGTCCTGGTGCTTTTAACGGATTCTGTGAAGATGTGGGCGGCAGAAGCAATGTGGATTTTGCTTCTTTTCAAAAAGGCGCCTATTACCACTGCGATTTTAGAAGTGATGCGAGGGAAGAGAGCATAAAAAAAAGAGTAGAAGCCTGCTTTGACAAAAAGTCCGGCCACTTAGACCGGCTTCTTGTGGAAAGCTGTATTCTGGAATTACTATCTATTAATCTGGAAAAGCTGCTTTGTACGAACGAGCAACACTATAATCTGACCAGAACGGATATCGAACGGTTGATGCATGCGCGTGAGATATTATTAAATCGTCTGGATTCTCCTCCTTCTTTGCTGGAACTGTCCCGTATTATCCAAATGAACGATTGCAAGCTAAAGCGGTCCTTTAAACAGTATTTCGGATCGACAGTCTATGGTTTTATTCGGGACCAGCGGTTGGAAAATGCTTTCTCGTTGCTTGAACAGGGGAAACACAATGTAAGTGAGACTGCCTTTGCTGTGGGGTATACAAACGTAAGCCACTTTTCCCAGGCATTTCAAAGAAAGTTTGGCATTACTCCGGGCACTATGATTTAAATCCGTCAAATTACCCCTTCATATGATTCCATTCATATTTCCAGACCATTGCCGGTTTGTTCCAGATTGTTGAGCGTCAGCTCCTGCGCTGTCCCAAATGTGGGACTTCCATGTTGGTTTAGCTTCCTCTAATGTCAAACAGTGCAGACCGAACCATAAAGTCAAAATCCGGCTTATGAAACGGGTTTTCAATTGTTTCGTCAAATCATTGTGCGTTTACAAATTTATACATTGCATCAAAAATGATAAAAACTGATGTAGCCCCGGCATCCTGATAGCCTATGGCCCTTTCCATTAATGATTTTGCGCGCCCAAATTTAGCAATATAGTCTTTTGTATTTTCTACACCCTGATATGCCCCATCTTTTGCAGCTTCCAGAAGAATTGCCAAATCTTCTTTCTCTCCCTTCTCCAACGCCAATACTGCCGGTTCCAGTGCATCTATCATGGTCTTATCGCCAACCTGTGCCTTTCCTCTTTCCTTGATAGCTTCAAGAGAACCTCTCATGATCTTTGCCATACTATCACCGTCTAATTCTGTAATAGTTTCTAATCCTTTTATTCCTCCCAAGAACATAGATCCAAAGATAACACCGGAAGCTCCTCCCATGGAATTTAACATGGCCATTCCTGTCGTTTTAAATACAGAATTCACATCCTGAAAGGGTCTCTTTTCCTCTAATGCAGACTTCGCCTTTTCCATTCCACCGGACATGCCGATTCCATGGTCTCCATCCCCAATTTTACTGTCAATTTCTGTCAGATAAGGCTTATTTTTAATTATCTCGTCACAAGCCCGGATTATCATATCCGTTGTTTGTTCTACTGTCAATACTTTCATAATTACCTGATCTCCTCTCTGGCATAATAGGGTGAAAAGCATTCTGTATCGTAATACTTCTTCAGCTCATCGTCCAATTTTAAAATTGTAATGGAAAATCCGCCCATTTCCTGACAAGTACAAAAGTTTTTAATTTCTGAATCATGAACAACCACTTTGTCTTTTTCCAGATGTTTTGCCAATTCATTATATACAATATTTAGTTCTAAAAGAGTCGTGGAACCCAGGCCGTTTACCAAAATAGCTACTTCGTCATTTTCCTTAATATCCATTTCTGCTTTTAATTCTCTATACATTCTGTCAACCAGTTCGCTTGCCGGTTTCATGGTTGTTCTTTCAATTCCCTGCTCCCCATGTAATCCCATCCCAAATTCAATTTCATTTTCCCCCAGTTCAAAGGTTGGTTTATCCAGTCCCGGAATCGAACCCGGCGAGGTAGCCAAACCAATGGTATTAATATTATCTCTGGCTTTTTCAGTAATCCTTAGTACTTCTTCTAATTCAAGACCTGCATCACATGCTGCGCCAGCCACCTTGATCACATAAATATCTCCGGCTATTCCCCGCCTGTCTTCTATTCTCTCTTTCGGTGCCGATGCACAGTCATCCCATACCCTTACATGAGCAGTTTTTATATCATCAAATTCGCATAATTCTTCCGCCATATCGAAGTTCAGGTTATCTCCGGAATAACATCCATATATAAACAGCACACCCTTTTCTTCATGAACTGCCTTTGCGGTTTCTAATATTAGCTGGGGATTAGGAGAAGCAAAGATATTACCGCAGGCAACTGCGTCTGCCAATCCCCTTCCTGCAAATCCCGAAAATAAAGGTTCATGTCCGCTTCCTCCGCCTATGACAAGAGCAACCTTGTTTTTACGTCTCCCTTTATACATAAAAGCATTGTGTCCCGGAATCTGTTCATAATAACGATTATATGCCTTTACATATCCCGAAAGCATTTCTTCTACTACATTGGAGTCTCTATTTAAAATTTTCTTCATTTCTGCCAACCTTTCTATCACTTTGCAATCAGTTTTCTTATGAATCACTGTATTTCATTTCCAACTCATTAATTTTATCTACTTTATTCCACATTCCGATGTCTGGCTGACATCTTTTCAAAACTTAAATCCGGCGTTTCCTCCACAATTATCATAATAATCATGTCAAATAAAACAAACAGGCATTGTTCAAACAGATTTCCCATCGGCTGGATGGATGAGACAACCTCATCGGTTCCGCGATATACAGCGGCAGGGACAAACAATACATTATCAGCAGCTTCTCTTGCTGTTTTACCACTTGGAGAACCTGTTACCACATAAATTCTGGCTCCCTGTGCCTTTGCACGCTCACAGATATAATGAATATGTCCGATTTGACCATCTCCCAACGTGGCAATCAGTAAATCTCCTTTTCCTATACTGGGTGTAGTATCATCCCAAATCCAATGAATTTCCTTCCCCATATGCATGAGCCTCATGGCAAAGGCTTTGGTTGCCATCCCTTCACGGCCTACTCCAATTAGAAAAATCCGGTGATAGCTTTTTACCTTTTCTATAAAATCCCTTACATTATCCTGATCTATTTTTTCAAATACCTGTTCATATTCTGACAGAATAGTTTTGTACATTACTTTCATATTCATGATTATCCCCCTATATATTCAGCTCTTTGTGAAGATAGTCCATTGTTTTTTTCATACCTGCATAAACCTCATCATCTGTAGATTCAAATGCGGTGACTACCTCCAGATACTGGGTGATATTATCCAGCCCGGATTCCTTTGTTACCTTTTTTATTAATTCCGGTGTTATAATTCCATCTGCCGTAAAGTCCCAGTGCCTATCCATCTCTCCGTCTGTCTGCTGAAGGTGGATAGAGCCTATGTAGGGCGCACATTCTTTAAACCATAAAAGGATATCTGCCTTTTCTTTTAATAAAGGCTTATAAAGAGCATGCCCCCAGTCAATTAATAATTTAATTGGGATGGCACTTCCCTCCAGATCTTTCATCATTTGTATCGAGGTTTCCGGGTCATGAGGAAACTCTGTCGTTAAGGGCGTAGCTTCAATATGTATTTCTTTAATTCCTTTTTCTTTGCCGTAATCGGCAAGCTTACGCAGATACTTTAACATCTCCTGATATAAATAATTTCTTCTGTTATTATCCCTGGCATCATCAAAAGACATTCCGCCAACAGGGGTTCCCATAACGTCTGCCCCCATTTCAGCTGTTAAGTCAATTGCTCTTTTAAAAAATGTAAAGGAAATCTCTCTTTGTACTTCTGTAGGCGCCAGTAACTGAGCATAAGTATAAGAGGCCAGTCCGCCAAAGGTAGCATCAATTTTTATTCCCTCTGCTTCAAAGGCTTCGCGATATTCTTTAATTAAAATATTTCTTTGTTCATGAGGCCACCATGGGTCGATTAAGTCCCATGTGAATTGAATATGTTTTACTCCAAATTCACTTTTACACATAGCCGCCAGTTGCTTTGGTTCTATAAAACGCTTTGTCGCAAATGATAAATTTAACCCTAAAAGCATAATCTTCAATTCCTTTCTACTTTACTTATTTTAATTTTTTTCTGCTTTCTTTCCCTTATGATGACTGAAAGTGAACTAAAGGAAATAGCAATTACCACAACAAATCCACTTACTGCTGACTGCCAGTATACATTAACGCCAAACAATACAATCATATTCTGAATAATACTGATAATAGCTGCTCCTATCAATGCTCCTGCCGGATTACCAATCCCTCCGGTTAAAGCAACACCTCCGATTACTGAGGAAGCAATAGAATTCATAGGCCAGTTTTCACCGATAGAAGACTGTGCAGAACCTAACCTGGCAACATACAAAATACCGGCTAAGGCAGAGATTAATCCTACAATGGAATAAATCATAACGCGAATTTTATCTACCTGGATACCAAGAACCTTGGCAGCCTCTTTATTGTTTCCAATCGCATAGATATATCTTCCCGTTTTTGTTTTCTTTACTAAAAATAAAACGAGGACAAGAACAATTAGTGTAAAAATAAAGGGAAATGGTATAGGCCCTACATTTCCTTTTCCAAAAATATGGACACTTTCCGGGATTCCCGTAATTGCTTTTCCCTTTGTCATAACAAGGTTAATACCACCATATACGCCTTGCATACCTATAGTTGCAACCATGGCATTAAGCCTTAACTTTGTAATGATTAATCCATTAATACATCCTAATATAAGTCCGAGAATCAAAGCACCTACAAGCGCTGCATAGGGGTTCCACCCCCAATGCATCATCATCATTCCTGAAATAATTCCACATAGAGATGCTATTTTTCCCACAGATAGATCCAATTCCCCGGTCAGTAACAATAAAGATTGTCCGATACCGATCATACCGATAAATGCCAGATCCCTAATAAGAGACTGCAAGTTATAGATATCCAAAAAATATGGCGAAAAAACACTTGCCAGTATTATCATTAGAATTAATACTGCTCCAATTGCAGTCATATTACTCTTTTTTAATACACTAATTAATGCATTGTCTTTTTTTATTGTCTCTACATTCATCATGCTAACTCCTTCTTATTCTTATTTCACTCCGATAATAGCGCCTAAGATTTTCTCTTTATCAGCTTTTTCGTCATATTCTCCTGCCTGTTGTCCATTATATAAAGCAATAATTCTATTAGAGCACTTTTTTACCTCCTCCATCTCAGAAGAAATCAGTATAATTCCAATTTGTTCTTTTTCAGCCAATTCTTTCATCATACGGTAAATTTCTGCCTTGGTTCCGACATCAATACCTTTCGTAGGTTCATCAAATATTAATACTTTAGGTTTACATGACATAGCTCTTCCAATAATTACTTTTTGCTGGTTTCCGCCACTTAAGAATTTAATTTCTTTTTCCATATCCGGTGTCTTTACATCATACTCAGCAATTACTTTTTTTGCTAAATCTTCTTCTTTTTTCTTAGATATACCAAATACGCTTTTTAAGTCATCTAATTTTGAAACACTGATATTCTCTCTGATACTAAGTTCTTGCAAGATACCCTGCGCTTTTCGTTCTTCAGGCAGATAAATCAATCCATGATTCACCGAATAATTGGTATCTCCAAGCTTCCAATCCTCCCCATCTAGCTTTATCTGTCCTGCATATACAGGTAAATACCCAAAGATCGCCTGCATTAACTCGCTTCTTCCTGCACCCACTAATCCTGAAAATCCAAGAATTTCACCCTTTTTCAGATGAAAGCTAATGTCTGTAAAGCGTTCTCCTGTCAGATGTTCCACTTCTAACAGAATCTCATCTGTAACTTTCTCTGAATAAAAGACCTGGTTTTGATCCACAGCACGGCCTGTCATCTGAGTAATAACCCATGGAATATCTATCTTATGAATATCAGAATAGGCAACCTTTTCTCCATTACGAAATACAGTAATGACATCACCTATAGAAAATATTTCTTCCAGTTTATGTGATATGAAAATAATAGCTTTATTTTCCTTTTTTATCTGCCTTATGATATCAAACAAAATCTGAGCGTCTTTCGTTGTCAGACTGGTAGTTGGTTCATCCAGCATTAATACCTGATATTCTTCGTGAACAGTCGCTCTTGCAATCTGAAGCAGCTGCTGTTCTGATACTGTTATATCCTTTACCAGGTCATCAGGCTTTACCGGAATATGAAATTTATCTAATAACGGTTTTGCTTTTTCTTCTAGTTCTCTTACATTTACCAGACCCTTAAATCCCGACTTTTCATATGGCAGGAATAGGTTTTCTGCTACCGACATATGGCCAAACAAGTCAATTTCCTGAGGAACATAGGCAACTTTATCAAACATTTTTTTGCTTCCCATGGCATCCTTACCAGCAATGGAAAGACATCCTTCTTCCGGTTCATATACACCTGTTAAACATTTGATCAATGTACTTTTTCCGGCTCCATTTTCGCCTATGATGCAATGAATTTCTCCTAATTCAAAAGAAATGTCCACTGAGTTCAAGGCTACTACTCCGGGAAATATTTTTGTGATATTACGCGCCTCTAATACTTTCATCAAAGTGCTCCTTTATTGCACAAAAGGAGCCGACTTGTATTTCAGATGTCCAAGCTCCTTTTGTTTTTAATTTGTTAGTTGGTTTGTACTTCTTATTTCACCATTTCAATCCATTCATCAACATTTTCTGAATCTATATATGCAATTCCTGTATCAACTACTTTTGGAATGTCAATTCCTATGGATGCCTGCCACAGCATTAATACTGACATAGAGCCCTGCATCTGAGGAATGGTAGAGGAGGTAGCCGTAATAGTTCCGGATTTAACATAATTAAGGATTTCAATTAAGTTATCCATGGAAACGATTGTAACTTGTCCTGTTTTTCCTGCTTCTTCTACTGCTGCTGCAATACCTGTACCGCTGGCATCACAGTTTAGATATCCTTTTAAATCAGGATTAGCCGCTAATACTGCTGCTGCCTAAGACTGTGCTTCTTCTACGCTATCATTATCAATACCTCCATCGATCACTTCAATATTGGGGTATTCTGCTAAAGCATCTAAATGTCCCTGATAACGTTCTGCATGGTTGGGAGCTGTTGGAACACCCTGCATGACTGCAACTTTTCCTTCTTCTCCAATCAGCTTTGCCAACTGATGCGCTGCAATACTTGCCTGCTCTGTAAAGTTATTTCCTACACTTGTTAAATTACTTCCTTCCGGCGCGGGGGCATCAAATAAAATAACCGGAATTCCCTGTTTTTCAATTTCTTCAATAACAGCTTTATTTCCTTCATAATCCAGTGGATCCAATGCAATACCATCCGGTCTGGTTGCTGCCGCCTGCTCCAGTACGGTGTTTTGCTCCGCTACATCTGCATTTCCAGGGGCTCTGTAATCAATCGTTACTTTAATTCCTAATTGTGCGGAAAGAGCATCCGCTTGCTTCTGGGCACCCTTGTTTACTTCATCAAACCATGGATGCACCACTTTGGGAACAATTACAAAGGTTAAATCTTTTCCGGTTGCCGCAGGAGCACTTTCCTCTCCTGATGAATTCGAACCTGCTGCCTCTTCCCCTGCAGATGCGGGATTTGACGTTCCTGAACATCCCATCATGCTGATTGCCATAACCGCCACTAACAATACCGATATTAATTTCTTTTTCATTCCTTTTTCTCCTTAAATATTTTTAAATATACTTAATTTTTTGGAAGCAACTTTATTATATCTGTATTCATGGCCCCTTCCAATGCGACAGTCTTTAGAATACGTGGGATAGTTTTAATAAAAAAGGAGGAATATCTTTATATTCCCCCCTTTTCATATGTCTATATTACCATCGATTGACAAGGTCATACACGGTCGGATAAGGGTAAATTTTTGTTCCTGCTGCGTTACTTTCGCTCCGCGTACGTCCAGTACGCGTCGGTCAAGTGCCTTGCAGGGACGAAAATTTGTCCCTTTCCGACTCACCGACCCTGACCATAGAGATATGCTTGGTTTTCAAGGCGGATGATTGAGGCGTACTGGACGTACGCCGATTGAAGACAACGCAGAAAACCAAGCATATCTCATGGTTCAGGGCGTGTAAGACCTTGTCAATCGATGGTAATAATACGATCTGAAATATCTTCTATATATTCCTCTCTTGATTTTACAATAATTACCGCAGTCCCTAAATCAGTAAACTTTTTAATATAAGATTTTATCAACGACACACCATAGACATCGCAATAGATAAAAGGCTCGAATAAGATTAGCACTTTAGGATTATAGATATACCATCTTTCCAATAAAAGAATAATATTGTCATTTACACTTTTATCCCTTATATTTACACTTTTATTTTGATTATTCACTTCTTTTTCCAACATCTTTACTACTTTATTCTGCAGAAACATATGTTGCAGTGCGGGAATTTTTTCCAGAGAAGGCATTAACAAATTATTTCCTACAGACATACTTAAAAGAAGTTCACTTTCTCCTCCCATATCTGCAGCAGACACAATCTTGTTTTTTACAAAATCAGTAATATCATAAAAATTACAGTTCTTCTGTTCCAGCATTATCTGCGTTTTTCTATCAATAAACCTGCCGGACAGCAATTCAAAAATCCTCTTCTTTTCTTTTACATCCAGTGCAAGGATCGTTACTACCTCACCTTTATAAAAATCAAATGTTATTGATTGATCTCCTCTTAAAATAATACCTTTGATAGAATATAAGATATCTTTTTTAGCAGCCATCCCTGCTTTATCCCTATCCAAGTCCTTCTTTTTTAAACCTGTAGAACTGCTTAATAGAAATTCTTCCAAGTGACTTCCATCCTTTATATAATCTTTGTTACACTTCTTTACAATACGCCCCTTTTTAAAAATAACATATTTATCTGACAGAATATAAGATACATTATCTGAATGGCTGTTGATAACTGCTGCCATGCCTTCTTTCATCACCCGATTCAGTATTTCTTTAAAATACTCTATATCCTGAGTCGAGCATCCTTCAAATTCATCCTCAATCACCAGAATTTTTACATTCCTGCTGTACCCCTTCACCAGATCCACCAATCTTTTTTCCAATTCCGTTAGATTTTTAATTTTTTTATTAACATCTATCTTTAATTTCAGCTTTTCTATATATTCTGCTGCCTGCTTTACTAACTTTTTTGTTTTTAACAAACCGAATACAGAACCGTTATTAACTAAGCATATATATTCTGCAACTGTCCAATCGTCAATATCATAATTTGAATAGGTAATCTTATATACCAGTTTTTGTATCTCTGACGAATCAAGGTTGTTTCTTCCATCTATATAAAAATTGGTATCATCCACTTCATGATTTCCACATATAATGTTTATCAGCAAATCCTTTCCCGAGTGAACCAACCCAAGAAAGCCTATGCTTTCTCCCGCTAATAAGCACAAAGAAATACCAGTTAATTTAATTGTAGTACTGTAATTTACATTGAAATTACTCATACGTACGATTTCACTCTTCATTTCTCACCTGATACTCCTTTCATAATTAGCCGGAATCGTAATCTCAATATCCGTTCCCTGATTTAAGGTACTGTAAACATATATTCCGTACTCTTCTCCAAATAGCAGCTGAATCCTTTTGTTAATATTAGGGAGTGCAATTCCCGTATTACGCTGTTTGAACCCTTTGCTGTCGTCCGGATACTCTTTAGACATTCTGATTCTTTCATTCAGTTCCAGCAAAGATTTGCTATCCATTCCCTTTCCATTGTCAGAAATTGTTAATATAAGGCTGTTATCAGTTACAATAACTTCTATATCCACTTTCCCACCTTCCAGGCACTCTTCCAAACCATGGAAAATAGCGTTTTCTACAATCGGCTGAAGGATCAGCTTAGGAATAAAGTAGTCATATGCTTTTTTATCCTCTTCATCTATGTAAATATCCAAAGAAAATCTATTGTTGAACCGGTACCTTAGAATCATCATATAGTTTTGAATATTAGCCAACTCGTCCCGAAGGGTTACGAGATTATCTTTTCTGCTGATACTATATCGAAAAAAGTCTGCAAGAGCTTCTACCATTTTAGCAATTTCAATGTTATCATCAATCAGTGCCTGCCCACGTATAGACTCAAGGGTATTATATAGAAAATGAGGATTGATCTGACTCTGAAAAGCTGCCAGCTCTGCCTGCTTATAAAACATTTCAGCCGAATTTTCCCTGATTCTTTGGTTTGAATACTTTTCTACTAATGTTTTAATCTTTTCTATAAAAATTGTATCATCAGAAATGTCTTCCAGATTACTGTTCAATGCCTTTTCAAAATTTGATAATGGTTTTGCCACGCAAAAGTATAAACCACCTATTATTAAAATTTCAATTAATACAAATATGCAGATGCCGGCTACTGAGAGGTTTTTTAGAAGAGCACCTATAGAAAAAAACAGAATCAGGATACCGTTTAGTATTATCATCCCTTTTAGATTTTTTACTACTCCCACACATATTCCCTCCTATGAATGCAGTTTGCGGTATAAGGCCGGCTTAACTCCTACTGTTTTAGTAAATATCTGGCTAAAGTACCTTGTATCTTTGTAACCAACTTCATCTGCAATAGCCGCTATGGTTTTATTGCTGGTGCGTATCATTTGCTTTGCCATTTCCATCCGGATATTAACCAAATAGGTGGTAAAGTTGAATCCAGTTTCTTTCTTAAAGAGAACACTGAAATAAACTGGATTTAAATCTACAATATGAGCAATATCCTCTAATACGATCTTTTCATTATAATGCTCCTCAATATACTGTTTCGCCTGACGTATTGGTTTTACAGATTCAGTTTCCAGAATTTTCAGACGAGCTTCCATATCTTCACTTAAATATTTCTTAAGTAATCCTTTTAAATTTCCAATGGTATTACAATGGCAGCAGGCATTTTTCAAAAATTGTTTTAGCTTGTCTTCCTTTTCATTTTTAACCGATATGGTTTCAAAGTATAAATCAATAATTTCATTCGCAACATCATAGCATAAAGCAAAATCTGTATTTTCTTCAAACTGGAATTCACCATATATTTGGTTAATAACATTCTCAAATAGTTCTTTTGATAAAGTTTCAATACTCATACGTAATTGCTCTTTATACTTTATTAAATATTTCTGCATTTCCGTCCGGGGGATAAACTGTAATCGTTCTGCATAGATTAGCCGGCCCGTGCCCGCTTTAATCCTGTTCTGAACAGCCTGATAAGCTTCCTGAATAGAAAACCTGATTTCTCCGACTCCTGTCTTTTCTAATCCGATCCCTATTGTAACCTTATATTGTTCCAAGCCTAATAAATATTCTTGTATTTCAATTAAAATCCTGTTAATCACATTATTAACTTGTTTAGAATCTGTCAAATCATAGTTAATTAAACAATAGATATTTAAATTATCTTTTTCACAAATTAATTGTTCCTTTACCGTACCCTCAAAATTTTTTTCAATAATTGTCAGCAGTTTCTCTACTGTGATTCTATCCTGCCTTCTATCGCTTTTTTCATAATCCGAATAATCTAATTTAATAGTAATTCCTCTATAAGCAGCGGCATCGAACTCCAGATTATATTCTTCCTGCATTTCGTCTACTGACAAGGCATCTGTCTGTTCAATAATATTATTTAAAAGATTACTTTTTATAATTTGAACACTTGTTGTTATGGCCCTTTCTATTTTTCCTTCTTTATCTTGCTTTAAATGACTCTTGATCAATTCTTCCTGTATTCTTTTTAATACTTTGTTTAATTCTTCTTCCTTAATTGGTTTTAATAAATAATCACTAACCCCGTATTGAAGTGCTTTATGAGCATATTCGAATTCCTTATATCCACTGATTACTATAAATTTAACCGGTTCATCCTTTTCTTTTATCATACGAATTAAATCCAATCCGTTCACTTTAGGCATTTTAATATCTGTAATGACAATATCCGGTTTCTCTGACAAGATAATATTATATGCCGCTTCTCCATTATCTACTACGTTTACACATTCTAGCCCTATTTCCTCCCACTTTATAAGTTTTCTGATCAACATTCCAATTCGAAACTCATCATCGACAATTAATACTCTCCATCTTTTGGCTTGCATACTGTCACCCTCTTTACACATTATTTCGTTTTTTTTAACTATACCATAGTTCCCGCCGGGGATAAAAGACATTTTGTAAATTATCCAGCTTTAAAAAAACCTTCCACTATAACACCAGACTTTTTATAATGATATTATGATACAATAGAGAACGGTGGTGATAAAATAAAATGAATACCTATAAGACATCCGAAATTGCACGTTATATCGGAATCCATCCTAATACGGTCCGGCTTTATGAAGAGCTTATGCTGATTCCCAAACCCGAACGAAAAGCAAATGGATATCGGATTTTTACAGATTTTCATCTGGAACAGATGAAGCTTGTGAGAACTGCTCTCCAGATAGCGGTTCTGCAGAACGGTCTAAGGAAGCAGGCGATTACCATTATTAAGACCTCCGCTGCCGGTGATTTCGACAAAGCAATTCATATCACAAAGCAGTATTTACAGCAAATAAAAGACGAGCAGAGAAACGCAGAGGAAGCCCTGGTCATTACCGAAAAGCTGTTGTCTCAGGACGAGCCGGAAATAGTTGATACGGTCTTGACCAGAAAGGAAGCCGCGGGGTATCTGCAAATCACTATGGATGCTTTAAGAAATTGGGAAATGAACGGCCTGATTACCATAAAGCGAAAGCAAAATGGATATCGCATTTATGAGGAAGAGGATGTTCGGCGGTTAAAAATCATACGTTCTCTTCGCTGTGCCAATTACTCTCTTTCAGCAATTTTACGAATGCTGAATACCTTATCCAGCGATCCCGGCGCTAACATCCGGCAAGCCATCGATACCCCGAAAGAAAACGACGATATTATTTCCGTATGCGACAAGCTGATCACTTCATTGCATCACGCAGAACAAAATGCGTACGCTATGATGGCACAGCTTAAGAAAATGAAAAAACAGTTTGGAACAAACCCTCCACTTTAACACCAGTTCTTGTGCTGGTGTTATTCTTTTTTATGCCAAGAAAAAAGGAGGAAATATATCATATGAAAACAGCTATAGAAGTAAAAAAACTGTGCAAATCTTATTCTGAAGTCAAAGCGGCACAAGATATCGATATTTCCATTTGCCGCGGAGAGGTGTTCGGTCTGTTAGGTGCAAACGGCGCAGGCAAAAGTACCACGATTGAATGTATCCTGGGAACAAAGAAACAGGACAGCGGAACAGTATCTATTCTTGGAATGAACCCCCAAAAAGATCGAAAAAGACTTTTTGAGAAAATTGGTGTTCAATTTCAGGAAGCCAACTATCAAGACAAGATAAGAGTGGCTGAGCTTTGCGAGGTTACGGCTTCCCTTTACAGAAATATTCCGGATTATGCCGGTCTTCTCAAACAGTTCGGACTCTCAGATAAGCTTAAAAGTCCGGTAAGTGAACTTTCGGGAGGACAGAAGCAGCGGTTATTCATCGTTCTTTCGTTAATTCCCGATCCGGAAGTTGTATTCCTGGACGAACTTACTACCGGACTCGACGCAAGGGCAAGACGGGATGTGTGGAAGATCCTCTTGGATCTAAAGCAAAAAGGACTGACCATTCTGTTGACCTCTCATTTCATGGATGAAGTAGAAGCCCTTTGCGACAAAATCATGATTCTGAAGAATGGGAAAGCTATTTTCCACGGAACGGTACAAGACGCCGTTGCCGCCAGCCCCTATGAAAGATTAGAGGAAGCGTATCTTTGGTACACAGACGAGGAGGAAAAAGAAAATGAAAGCATTTAAAACACTTTTAAAAACAGAAATCCGGCTGTCTCTGCGGGGAATGGATATGTTTATTTTTGCTATCTGCATGCCTATTGTAGTTGTGGTCATCTTAGGTGCTCTGTTTGGAGATAAGCCGGCCTTTGAGGGGGCAGAATACACCTTTTTGGAGCAGTCCTTCGGCGCGGTAGCAACGATCGCTATTTGTGCCGGAGGAGTAATGGGTCTTCCCCTGGTCGTATCCGATTACCGGAGCAGGAAAATATTAAAGCGGCTCAAGGTGACTCCTACCAGCCCCGCCCTTATATTAGCGGTACAGGTTGTTATTTATGCGCTTTACTCCATTACTTCCCTCATCCTTGTTTATATGATAAGCACACTGTTCTTCGGCTATCAGCTGCGCGGTTCATGGCCTCAATTCTTAGAGGCTTACCTACTTGTTATGCTGTCTATGTTCAGTATCGGGCTGTTAGTGGGCGGACTCGCGCCTAACATAAAAATAGCCGGCGTTGCCGCCAGCCTGCTGTATTTTCCAATGCTTATTTTTTCAGGCGCCACTCTGCCTTACGAGGTCATGCCTGCCGGACTTCAAAAAGCTGCAGATATGCTGCCATTGACACAAGGAATCAAGCTTCTCAAGGCTGCTTCACTCGGTCTGCCAATAGACAGCGTTTTCATTCCAGCTATAGTGATGATTGTAATTGCCGTAATATGCGTTACTATTTCCCTGCGCTTTTTTAAATGGGAGTGATAAAGGAGCCTGCGAGAATACTACGATTATAATACTGCTGATGTTAATGGGTTTTGCAGCTTACAGGTACTTGGCAATGATCTGGACCAAACGGGTCGGAAGCTGTTCCAGATTGGTAATATCTATAAATCGCTCCTGCCCATATATATCGCAAATCATTTCCTTGTCCTGTCCAATCGCAGCCGCAAGAAACAGCACACCTTTTCGACTGTAGTCATGGATCACCTGCTTCATATCGTCCTTAGCATGAGTGCCGGTATAATCCGGCATCGCTTTGGGCTGACCGTCACTCAGGCTAATCAACAGCTTGGTCGTCTGGGGAGCATTTGCCAGTTTCTCCGCTAAAATCCGAAGCGCCATTCCATCTCGGTTGTTACTCATGCTCTGAATCGCCATGAGCGAATATTTGTCGTTAAGCTTCGGTTCCTCCCAGTCAATATAAGAATACATAGACATTTTCTCTTTTGGCGAACGGTCAGCGGTATCTCCGTAAATCAGCACAGGGATACCACAGCTTTCACAAAATTCATAGACTGCCAGAGCGGCTTGCTTCGCTGCTGTCAGCCGTCCGAATGCGTGCATGGATGCTGATTGGTCAATACGCAGGGCAACGGCCAGCGAAGGTTCTTCTTCCGGCGGACGTTTTTTGGAAAAGTAACAAAAATCAGGGGATACCACTTTTTCAGCGTGAAATTTTGTGCCAAAGACACGATTGCCTGAAAGCTCCACAGAAATTTCATGTTCCAAAAGCGGTTCGGTTTTTCTTGTCAATTCCCGGATGACCGGCATGAGTGCGGAAGCCATCTGACGGTACTCCTGCCGGTGGGCGGCTGTAGATTCCGGGCGATGGACAATCATGCCTACTTTTTCGTGAACGGAACTTTTAACAGCCGCCCTTGCCTGTTGGTTCAAGTGCTTGCGAAAAGTGCTCTTATCCTGCTCCGGATCTGCTTGTTCCTCCGTCCGTAACTCATGGTACATGGGAGCGCCATCGTCACCGGTATCCGAACTCCGTGTTTGTGCAGGGTTTTCTGACGAACTATTGGATTCTCCCTCACTATCTGAAGACCTTCGAAGAACTACCTCAGGAGGAGAATCTTTGTCAGGCGCAGGAGACAGTGCCTCAACATCCCCATCCGCCCGAAGCTCCAGAACCTCGCCGCCTGTTCTTCCGTGTCGGGAAACAACCGCTTCCAATGCTTCCATTGTTCCATGATTGGACAACGCCTGTTCTAACAGAACGATTTCATCCGGGTCGGTGGTAATTTTATAAACGACCTTGTGATAAAGAGATTCTGCCGCATCGTTGCCTTGCAGAACCGCATCCACCCAAAAGAAATAAGAACGCATACCAGACACGCCTTTCATTGCATTGGCCTTGGCTGTCCGGTCGAGCATAACGATAATTTGAGCAAAAATACGCAGCAACTCGACGTCGCAACAGCCTGTTTTTGCCGCTGCCCGCTCTACCATGACCTCGATCGGCGGTAAATCCATTTTCTCTGCGTGCTGCACCCGGTCACGCAGTGCCTCATTCAGCGGACGGCAGCCGTTATATCCTCTGTTTGTTGTAATAACCGCAATAAAATCCGGGTGACGATGAACGATGCGGCTTGGCAGATTAATACTGCCATCCGGCTCCAGAGCAGAGCCTACGGCCATCAATACTGCTGCATCACGGATGACCGTAGGTTCCTGAATTTCCAGAATCCAGCCATTTTCATAAGCCCTTACGATTTCAGACGGATAATATTGATACTCTATATTGTTATCTTTTCTATCCGACTGCAATACCGGCAAAATGGTTCCGAGTATATCAGATTTATCCATATCCGCAAAGCAGGTGATCTTGGTGTAGGGCAGTCCAAAATCGGCGGAAAGTGCCTTGGTCAGCTGGGTTTTACCGGAACCGGCATCGCCTTCCAATAAAATATTTGTGATTTTCATTTCGCCCATTTCCCAGTTGTGCTTAACTGACTCGCAAATGCGCCGCTCCGCATCGCTTTCAATATGAGAAGAGCTTTTCTTCCAGACAAGAGTCTGTTCTTCTTCTGTCAACTGTCTGTTAGGTGACAGAAGCCATTTGTTTTCCATTGTTAATAACACTCCAATTCTTCAATAATACGAGTGAGCGTTCGAAGCCGCTCGCCGGTTAGTTCTCCCAAATCGTTTAAGGCTTGGGAAAAGCTTTGTATATCGTTGTTGATGTTCGGGTTTTCCGTACAAACTGTTACCGGAAGTACGCCGCCTTGCAGCCCGAGGCGCTCCACCGTTGGGTTTTCGGGATCGTAGAGCAGGGGCATCCGATAAGCTTCTTTAAAGTATAGCAGAGTACGGCTTAGAAAGATCATCAGGTCGAATATCTGATGAACAGGAAGTTCGATACTTACTTCAGGCGTTCCTTCTGTATTTTCTTTCCAAATCTGTACGGCAATCTGCATTTTCTTGTTTTCTTCCATTACGGGAGCGCCTATGGTCAGCCGTTTAATATCTGAACGGTAGGCGCTGCGTCCATCAATACGATCATAATTATCTGCAATCATTACAATGTCTTCATTCATCGCCAAATCCTCCTCGCCTGCGGAGCTTTTGCCAGACATTGCTTCAGCAAATCCTCTAATTCAACGGTGTGATCGTCCTGCGGGTTCTCATATTTCAAAAATTTCATCACAGAGCTTTCAAATCCGCTTTCTCCATATTGGTCCCAAAGTTCCTGCATCCGTTTGTTAGGATGTCCACCGGCAGACAACTTAAAGCGGTTGCTGTTAAAATCTGCTCTTGTATCTTTGGATATCCCCACGAATTCTTCGCCGGTCACTACGCATTTAAAAGCGATGACTCCCATTTCAGGATGACGATTTTTCCATTCATCCAAAAGTTCACGTTTTCTTTTTATATCCATAATAATCACCTCGTGTTTCATTGTAAGGTAGTTAGTCTGCGAAAACAATCCACGCTCCGTAGACTAAACGGAGCGTGGATTAAAGAAGTTAAACTTTTGAATTTTATTTAGAATCTTGCTGTAATTTTCTGTCAAGATACAATTGCAGGGCATCTGAGAATTCTTCCGGGCGTTCCTTCTGAGGCCAATGTTTACATCCTCTCATTAAGTATATTTCGCAATCGGGAATCCTTTTCCCGGCAAGAATAGTACCTTTTACAGGAACTGCCTTGTCAAGAGTGCCATGTATAAGCAGTGTAGGGGAATTTATTTCTTCAAGTCTACCAAACAAATCTGTTGTAAGGCCTGTAGATGTAATCTCACTTCTTTGAAATGACATGAAAGGCTTGCCTGCACCAGGCTCCTGCATAACTTTTTGTATCTCAGCGACTAAATCATCGCTTATCTTTGATTTATCTCCAAACAAACTGTATTTTAAGGACCATCTGATGATGGATGGATATTTATTTGTCCATGAGTACAAATTGTCGTTGAGCTTTGAACGAATAAACCAATGGGTTAACCTATGCCATGACAATTTATCGAATAACCCCCATGCGTCAACCGGCACAAGAATCTTAATAAGCTCCGGGTATGTCAGTGCCATATTCAGGCATATACCGCCTCCCAGGGACAGCCCGGTCAGGATGACCGGTCTACCCCCCAGTTCTTCGATTATGCCCTTTACTATATCCGTATAGAACGACAAAGTGTATTCGCCGTTTATCCGGTCGCTCGTTCCGTATCCAGGTAGATCCGGCGCAATGACTTGATACTGATCGGACAGCAACGGAATCACCCCGGCCCAGGAAAGCATTGCCGAATCCACACCGGCGCCGTGCAATAATACGATAGTATCGTTACCGTCTCCGGCACAATAGCATGTTATGCCTACTCCATTTACACGGATATGTTTTTTCTCAATTAGGTTAGTCATTTAGATTACCTCCACCATTGCTTTCAACAATCATCTTAATGCATGTCCCGGTTTCTAATAATAAACATACCAGCTATGCGTTGCCGAGTAAGTTCATAATCATAGGGACAGCCAGAAATTTAATCTTGTTTAACTCGCCATCACTTGTCTTGCCTTGGATATAGTCATGGCATAACTGCTCGATGATGCCATAACTAATACGGAGCTTTTCTATTAAAAACTCTTCTGAATAGCCGACTTCAATAAGTATTTTATATAGCTTTTCGAGCATTTGATATTCAAAACCATTAAAAAGGTCCTGAATATCATTGTTAAGCAGTGCCAAGGCCAGAAACTCGTTATGTGCATCCCTGTTCATCTTATGGGAGGAGATAGATAAATCAATAAATTCCCCAATTACAAAAGCAAGTTTTTCCCTTTCAGCGATTTGATCCAGTATTATTTTGAATTGTTCTTCCAGTTGAAAAATATATAGCTTAACTACTTCTATTAAAATATCTTTTTTGTCATGAAAATAGCTATATACTATTCCGGTAGAGACACCGGCCTCTTTTGCGATCTCTGCCGTATTTGTCTTATAATATCCTTTTTCGCAAAATAAGCCGTAACTGGCCTTAATAATGGCATCCTTTTTTTCTATAGATCGCTTTTGTTTTGGGATACGAATTTCATTAGCAGACATCTTCCTCACCTCCTGATGCTTACAGAATGATTATATACTCTGTAATGATAAAAATCAATTAATATGAAATAAATTTCATATTAATACTTGACATCCGGGAACATATCGTTTACGGTAATAATATGAAATAAATTTCATGTTTAGGAGGATAATAATGTGAATAATAGAGAAAACCCTACCCTCAGACAATATATATGTTACCTCGTCTTTATGCTCATCGCTTGCAGTGGTGCGTTGATCTGGCAACTCTGCATACCACATTTAGCGGGAACATTTACCAGCTGGGGAATTGCTTATGGATGGCAACGAGAAATTGCCTTATGGAATATTGGCATTATAATATCAATTATCTATGCATTAGTAAAAAGAAATTTGGAATTTATGAAGATATTGACAATACAATCAGCCGTGTTATGCTGGGTATTGGGTATCAATCATTTGGTAGCTCTCCTGATAAATTTTTCATTTACTTATATAATACACATTTTGGGCATATTTGAGGTTATGCTTTTAGGTGGTATCTGGGGGGCTGTTTTGCTAATTAAATCAAAAGACAGACATTGATTCTTTTCATTTTTTTTTATGATCGCACTCTATCGGGAAACCAGCGGAATACAAAAAAACCAAAGCCTGATCGCTTTGGTTTTGTCTGCATGTATGGTTGTCGTGACGAGACTGAATCATTTTCTATACTTGACCGTTATTGCAATTTTGTTCTTCATAGAGCTATCCCTTCTTCATCCGAGAGAAGGTAACTATAGCTAAGCACAACGTAATTACCGAAAAAACAACAGCCGCTATTCCGCAGTTCACATGAAAATCAAAGGAACCGGGATCACTTATATTATTTGCCCTTAACCATAGCCCGCATATCATTGTTGACAGCAGGAGTAAGACCGTAATGACGGCGCTGATGATGGTTGCTTTTTTCATCTTTCTAACCTCCTTATTCATGGTTACCGATTAAATTGTTTATCAGGTTATCTATGAAGCGGCTGCGCTGTTCCTTGTCAGATACGTCGATACCGCTGTACATATAGAAGGCCTTTCTGTTAAGCCCTGTCACTTGAATAGGATAAAGGATTTGCAATGCCAGTATTCTCAACTGGATTTCGTCTTTTTTATCCCCAAATATCTGTTTTAGCAGCGGAGTGAGATATAACGGCGTTTGCATATTTCCATTCATGATGTCATGAGATAAAATAAAGCGCATCAGCTTTTCTTTTTTGTCTGACAGAGCATAAAGCTCTTTCAGCATTGCCTTTAATTTTTCAATGGGTGTTAAATCTGCATAGCTATCGGATTCAGAAAAATTTGAAATAATTTTAGCCATTGTATCGCCAATGGCGATACTCAACAGAGCATCTTTACTTTTAAAATGATAATTAATGAGGCCAGTCCCTACATTGGCACGTTCCGCAATTTGGCGGACAGTAATCTTCTCTATATCCTCGGTTTCCTCCAACAAGGCTTTGGTCGTATCAATAATTAACTTCTGTGTAATTTGTTCATTGGTATTCATGTAAAATTCCCATCCTAACTGAACTGTATTTGAACATGTTCAGTATAGCTTACTTGCTTATTAATGTCAAATATTTTTTAGAAGTTGGTGAAATTATTATAGTACTATAAAAAAGGCATTCACAGTCAAGCGGTATATGTCCCTGGCATGGTATTCTGATAGAAAAGGAGGTGCTTATATATGCACGCATGGGAACAAATACAACAAACTATAGAATTTATTGAGTATCATCTGGATGAGGAAATTGACATTGAGAGCCTCGCAAAAATGGCTTCTTTATCACCTTTTTACTATCAGAGGCTGTTTAGCCGACTGGTCAAAAAACCGGTTGCCGAGTATATAAAACTCCGTCGTATGGCAAAGGCAACTGAGGCAGTACTCCAAAAGTGTGATTGTCAATAAAAAAGTCCCAAAAATAGCGGAGAAAATTCCCCACTTTATTTACCCGGGAAAAAGCACCGCTATGGATGCTTTTTCCAGTTTTTTACTGTCTTTTTACACCATGGGTAATACGCCATGCCATAATTCATAATCAGGAATTGCGATATCATTCTTCATAAGCAATAATTCCAGCTCTTTATTACGCTGTTTGAGCAGTTCAGCTTTTCTTTGCTCATCATCAAGCATATCTCTCAGTATATCCGCCGCTTCTATCGCTTCGTTTCGTGTCAGCCTGTTTTCTTTCATCTCATAAATCCCCGCTTTCTTCGGTCTCTTCCATTTCGCTCAAACCTTCCTTTGTTCCATTTCCTGAACTCTCTTTTTTCGGTCTGCCCCGCCGTTTCACAGCGCTGATCCGTTCCCGTTCTTTCATCCGGTAGCTTTCACCTTCTATAGTTATAAAGCTGCAGTGGTGCACAAAACGGTCAAGAATGGCCGTTGCCAGTACCGGGTCAAAAAGAATGCTCCCCCATTCATCAAACTGCTTATTGGAAGTAATGATGGTAGAGGCTGTCTCGTATCTTTTGGAAATCACTTCATAAAGATCGTCCACATTTGTCTGGCCCAGCTTCTTGAGCCCAAACTCATCAATTACCAGCAGATCCGGTGAAATGTATTTCTTCAGTTTCTGGCGGAAAGAGTTGTCCGCACGGGATATGTATAAATCCTCCATCATTTCCGAAAGCGTGGTGAACAGCACCGTGTACCCCTGTTCAATCGCTTTTATGCCAAGTGCGATGGAGAGATGAGTCTTACCGGTTCCGGGAAGTCCGATAAAAGCTATATTTTCTTTTTTCCGGATAAACTCGCAGGTCCCAAGGGCATAGATGACCTGACGGTTCAGGCAGGGCTGCCATGAAAAGTTGAATTCTTCCATTGTTTTATGCTGGGGCATGCGCGAACGCTTCATCCGATCGTTACGTCTGTTTCTTGAGCGGTTAAGATTTTCATCATTTATGAGCAGTTCAAGAAATTCGATATAGGACATCTGTTCCTTTGCTGCCTGTTGGGCCCGCATATCCGCTGTTTGGAGAATTCCGGCAAGATGGAGCTTTTTTATCTTTTCCTGTAAGGAATCATTCATGGGAGATCACCCCCAGTCCTGTCATTTGACGGTAATCCGACAGTTTCCTGATTTTGCTTCTTCCTTCCATGGACAGTTCCTGTTCATCCTCCAGTGGAAGATGGTACAGACCGCTTTCACAGATCTTTTTTACTGCCCGGTAGGTAATGTTTCCATAATGGCATGCCCTTTGGCAGGCCTTGTCTACGGCATCCTCCCCATATTTTTTTCGGAGTGCCAGGATACCGGAAATGCTCCGGTAATGATGGCACTGGTACATCTCCGTATCCTTAAATGCTTCCAGAAATGCCAGCGCGCCTGTCCCCACCTGTGCCATTTTTTCGCGATAGCTTGACAAAAGCTCCTCCTGTGTTATTGTTTTGGTAGATGGGTAATGACTCTTATCCGTCACATGTTCGCCCTTTGCATTCCCGCACAGACTGTGGAGGGCGATCTCTTTTCCGGCATGGTAGATTTTCAATAAATGATTCACTTCGATGACATCCACTTCCATTCCGATATAAGTGTAAGGCACGGAATAATAATTGCCGTCATGAACGATATGGCAGTCTGTCCTTACGGTGGCGGCCCCGGATTTTGAAAAGAGAAAGTCCTGCGCAGGAAGCGGCTTTAAATATGCTTTTTCTGTCTCAAGATATACGGTTTCCGGTTTTCGGCTTGTAGTCCCGTGTATCCGACGGTTTGCCGTTTCTTTCAGCCATGACAGGAGAAACCGCTTTGCTTCTTCGATTTCTTTAAAATCCCGTCCCTTAAAGCAGTTTTCTTTTACGTATCTCACGTTCGATTCTACTTTCCCTTTATCGGTTGGTGTGTATACCCGGCACGGATTGGGAAGGAAGCCATAGTGCCCGGCAAAAGCGGCATAGGTGCGCTGCACGGTCGGCTCATAAAAGTCTGCCTCAACGATAGCAGCCTTTAAGTTGTCGATCTTTACGGTCTGGGGAACTCCGCCAAAGTACCGGAATGCCTCTGTGTGGCACCGGATGAAGGTCTGCACGCTCTGATCCAGAGTAACAGCAACGTACATGTAGCGGGAGTAGCTCAAAGACATGACAAAGATCCATGCTTTGCGCGGTGTTCCATTTACTCTCAAGGTTCCGATATAACCGAAATCTACCTGTGCCTCTTCGCCCGGCAGGGAATGCAGCACCATGTAGGCGTGAGGCTGGGATTTCCTTATTTTTTTCACATAATCGCGCAGGGTGGTATAACCGCAGGCAACGCCGAACTCTTTTTGCAGATCCTGGTGGATGCGGGTAATGGACAATTCCTTGGATAACTGGATTTCTATGTATTCCTTGTATTCATCCAGCATGGACGGCCAGGTTCCCTCCTGTGTTTCCTGTGGCAGCTCCTTTCCCTGCGTTTCTTCTCTGAGCACTTTGCGTACTGTTTTTCTGTCAATGCTAAGCATCTTCCCAATCTGGGTTTTGTTGTATCCTTTCTGATACAGAGTCATGATTGTAGTTTTCATGTCTACCTCCAGCATAATAAAATTTTCCTCCTTATGGGGAGAGTCCTTTGTTACGCTTTCAGTATAACTTGGTCTTTACGTTAGGCATAACAAGGTGGGGAATTTTCTCCGCCAAAAGTGGGTATTTTTATTATGCCATTCACACCAAAAGGACAAGCGCATTTTGGACATAGCATTAAATCTCGGATTTTCCTCCCATGAACACTTCTCCCGCACCTTTAAAGATACTTTTGGGATGACACCGGATGAGTACCGCAAAAATCCACAAACACTTAACCATATGACAAAACCCGAGCTTTTGCTTCACTACACTCTGATTGATGAAGGGGTGCCGCTGATCACCGATGGTATCGTTCTGGAAGTAAACAGGAGGGAAATTGCGGAGCCGGTTTATTTTACCGGTGTTAAAAAGGATATGCCTATACAGTTTATTGACGGACTTGGAATCGAATCTGGAATTGATCCGCTTGGAACTCTTTGGCAAAACTTCCATGAGCAGAAACAAACAATACTTGGTCTTGCTGAGAATAATGAAGAAATTGGTGTGGCATACCCATGCTTAGAGGATGGGCTTTTTAGCTATTTTGCGGGTGCAAAGTCTGGTCACACAGAAGTACCGAACGGTTTTATGCTCTGGGAACTACCACCAGGCAAGTACCTCGTTTGTTCCTTTGAAGCTGAGAATTTCCAGGCACTCGTGATGGATGCCCTATACAAAGCACAGCGATATGTCTACAACGCATGGCTGCCGAATCACAAGCTGCAAACGGAAGCGTTTTGTGCAGAGCGATATGCGAGCCATTCCCCTGAAACCACAAACATGGAAATATGGCTCAAACTGATATAATAGATTACTGTACAAAAAGCGTTTCAATATTTTCGTCAAAATTATATTCTTTATCAATTAGAATATAGCTGCATTCATTTTCTTTACAATCATTCAGACTCCGCCTGTTATCAGCTATCATCAATTCTATATCGTAATCATCTTCTAAACGGTTTTCTATGGCCTTTGCGTTTCTCATGATGATTTCATAGTTGTTTCTAATGTAACTTTCACTAAAAATCAGGCAGATGTATTTTATTGAATCAAAATACTCTTTTGTAAAATCATTTTGGTAGTTAAAAGAGATATAGCAACCCTCAACAATTAGATTTTGTTTATTTTCTATGGCAGTTTTAATTATTTCACGCACAATTGGCCATAGATAATCAGTGAGTTTGTCACCATCAACTTTATGTCTGCTGAATATCGTGTATATTTAGGCATAAAAACCCCCTTAGGTAGATTTTGGTTATTTACCTTGTCTACTTAAGGGGAATCATATCACAAACCTCATACATGACTTTTTTATGCGAGCCATGTCCATTCTGGATATCATCCTATTTTCAAATGTGGATTTGAACTATTACTTCAGCAAACAATATAATCAAGAATTCAAAATATTATGGTGCTTCGGGTTATGCTCATAATTGGCAATTCAAGTATGAGCCATCATTGAGTTTTTTTATTCCCAAATGACTATACCGGATTTCCGCAACTGTTCTTTCTTTTGTAAAAATCTTTCCTTATTTTTCGCTCCAATGTAACTGCAAGGAAGTATAGTCGTATATCCATTTTTATAGCCTTCGACGGCGCTAATAGCAACACAGCTATTTCCATCAACACCTAACAGTTCTATTTCTGTGATTTTGTTATCTTTTAAGTATGTTTCAAGATTATTATTCGTGAACATACTGGCGGCTTCCTTACAGAAAATATTTGATGATAGTATTTGAAGTCCTGTTGCAAATTCAGGAGTATAAGTTCCGCTCCTTAATATTTTTGTATTTTTTATATAGATAATATGCTCGTTATTTTTCTTAGCTTGCATAATACGTTTATTTACTCTATTAAGTAAATCAAGCTCATATTGCTTTACATAATCTTCTTGCATGTCGATAACAATGATAGCTTTCATTTTCCCCTCGTCTTTCTGCTCATTATATAAATAATGAGTATTTTTAATTTGCGAGCCACGTCAATACTGGATATCGTACTATTTTTAAATAGGAACGTGAACTATCACGCTTTCAAACGATATAATCAAAAATTCAAAACCAATATATTTCTTCCGGTTATGCTCATAACCAGCATTAAAGATTCAAATCGCTGTCCACCAGTAAAGGGGCATGAATATCATGAGGTGCCAATATTGGGGTGTCAATGGGATATTTGATAGCTATGTCAGGATCATTGTAGGCTATTTGTCTCGAATAATGCGAATCAAATGGTTCGTCAATGCGCATAACATTTTTTGTATTGTCTTGTAGCGAAATGAACACATGACCGAATCCTTTTGGGATATAGATTTGCTTTCGATTATCAGCACTTAATTCCACACTAATCCATTTCAAAAAAGTTGGAGAGCCATTTCGTAGGTCAATTGCATAATCAATTCCTCTTCCTTCTATGCAGTAGAGCAGCTTTGCCTGTGCTTTTGGAGCATTCTGAAAATGTATTCCATAAAGCGTACCTGCTTTCTCGGAGAAATATGCAATCTCTTCCGTATATTCAAAAAAGATTCCTGCTTTAACTAATTCATTTTTGCTATATATCGGATACGAAAAACCTCTGTTGTCGGTTTTCTTCTCATATTCAATAATTTTTACCTCTTGAAAATCTGTATTCTCAACCCTCATGAAGCAGCTTCCCTCCATAGAATATAACTAATATGTATTTTTCTTGATTTTAGCATAGATAAAACAAAAAGTCATGTATGGGTTCAAACCTCATACATGACTTTTTTATGTGTCATTAGGTCAAAATAGATGCCATAGCTATTTTACATTATAAAAAGAACGCGTTATAATCAGACTGCATATTATGCTCATTTTGAACGGAATTTTAATGGTAAGTATATTTGCTGTTGAGCAATACCAAGCGCCTTATCAAAAGCACCACCAGGGTTTGGCATATTGCACATTCCACTTTTAGGGAAGTCGCCATATTCAAAAATGTTGCTGTTTTTTATCCATGCCATCATACAATTAACAGTTTCGTTTAGGTCATCATTGTTGTTTTCATCCCCTGTGGCAACTAAGAACATACCCCCTGGAAATTCAATTATTTCGTAAGGGGCAACGTTCGCTTCAGTAACATCGTCCTTGATTGCTGATATAAAAATATTTTGCCCACACCCCCATGTTTCTTTAGCGCCCTCATGCCATAAAAAGTCTGTAGGTTCATAGATATGCTCTTGTACTAAATGGCGGTGAGCCTCTAACCATTCACTAAAACCATCTTTACCAAAGAGTTCATCAAATGTTTTCAAACCTGATGAAACCGCACGAAATTTCTTGATTTCAACACCTCGCATATTTTGAAGTTTGCTCATATTGATAATTCCCTCCGACTATATAAAATTTCCACTTCGCACTTCTATACTTATACACTATACTAATTACCATCTACATTTTACCATGCAAACGCAAAGAAGCCAACTGCAACAGCAATCGACTTCTTTCGACAAAACTTTTTGTGTCATTAGGTCAAAATAGATGTAGGGAAAATTACGCTCACATCTGTTGCTTATTGCTCTTTTGCCCACTTTGATAATACATCCATAAACGGACGCGAAAAACCACATCTATTAATGAAATATTTTCTCTCTTCATCTGGAAGGTTAGAAACGCTGTAAATATACGCCATTTGTTGCCACGACTCCATATTGATGTAGTTTTCCTTTTGTTCGCGCAACCAATCTGTTGCTTGATTCTGTTTAGCAGCCAATATAATTTCCCTACGTACAAAAGATTCCGAGCGAGGATAGGCATGTATTAACGAGGCAAAATGATTTATATAAGGATTCTTGGTAAACAGACTTAGGAGTAGTAGCCTGAAGTATTCGCTACTTTGAACGATATCTGTGCTCAGTAACCGCAATATATGCTCCCCAATTTCCTTCCATTTTTCATTGGGGATTTTTTGAACAGAACCCAGATACATGCACACATTAGCAAAACACGGAGTTAGTTTATCAATATTTTCAAGAGTTACATCAATCCCACCCGGATGGCCAATTTGGGTTAGTCTGCGATAAAACCAACGAAGACGATCAAACTCGATAGTAGGGCTACTCAGGTACTCGGAAATAATATTCCGTACAATATCATCGGTTATACTACTCCAATCCTCATCACTGATATCTCCATAAAAAACTAATCTATATGGATCTCCGTGTGAGTATTTATTAATTAGTTTTAGAACCGAGTCCTCTTGCTTACTTATAGGCCTATCTTCAATCATGTCAGCGCATAAAGATTTAAACTCACCAGCTTTGTACAATTTTGTTTTATGCCGCTGCAGCATTAATCGCTGTTGTTTATCTAATGTTGCTGCAACCTTAGACAATGTTATTTTTGCCTCCAGTTCATTTTCACAAAATACAATAATATCATCCACATATCTGATGAAATCCATGCCTTGAGCACATAGACTATTGTCGATTGGAATCATTGCAGCCTCTGCAATTAAGTGAACAGGATGCGGACCAACTGGTATGCCACGAGATACGCCTGCGGTCGTACTTTCAAGAAGCTTTATTATCCATTTAGTTTCTTGGTTAGGTAAGCCTGATTCGATTAGTTGGTTTTCTACGGTGTGGTGGTATATTTGATTATAATAATCTGCAATATCGCAATATAAAATTGTTTTACGTGGACTACTTTTCTTGTTAGCAGTACGCCAAAACTTGTTCCACATATCACGATCTTGATAAAAACCGTGTTGCATATCTGGATTAAAGCGATAACTGAAAACAATATTACTTGAAAGCCGACGTTGTTCAATTAAAGCACCATATTGATAAATGATGGAAGATAATACAATACTGTCCTGAGGATCTAACTGCGTAGCTTGTCTATATGATACTTCATCTTTTGGAACAATAAAGCGGCGATGAGCTCCTACTTCAAGTTGCGACAAATCAGCCGTAGATAGCTTGTCAGCTAACAAATCCGCTTTATCTTTTACGGCATCAAACTCCAAAATTCGCGGAAACAAATCTCCGTCAGAATGTTTTTGAATAAACTCTATAGCCCAAACCAAACTATCTTTTGTGATCATAGTCGCTCCTCATAAATTATATCATTTCTCTGTTATTGTGCCATCTTTAATGTGAAAAGCGATATTTCTTTCTTCGCAAAATTTAACCACTATCGCCGCCTGCTCATTATAGAACTGTTTGTGCTGTTTATAGGAGCTAATTTCTTTGCTATAGTTTGTTCGACCAAAAATAATCCTATCTGTAAAAGCAATAGCTTCTAAAATAACATTCAAGTTTTGTTCTATCAAGTTCGGAGTAGGATATGGCTCCACACTAACCCACGTTTTGCACCCCTGATCATGTAATGCTTTTAATGCTGCAAGGCGCTCTGTATATGGAGCGGCGCCGGGTTCAATACGTTCGCGATATGCTTCATCCAGCGAAATAAACGTTATCCCATACTCATTGTTTTTAGAATAACCTGCTAATGCAATAGGAAGTAAGCCTTTAGTGAGGACGGTACACTTTATCCCAGCATCGTTCAATTTTTTTATAGCTGCAAGACTCATTTGCTCTACTTCCTCATAGCCGTACATGAACGGGTCTGTTGTAAAGCAAAGGTGAACAGATTTAATTTTTGATTTCATCCTTGGAATTTCTCTGTCAAGAATTTCAAGTGTGTTACTTACCAAATATGGCTCTAACCATTCCTCATATGAAGCAACCTTTCCAAATCGCTTCTTTTGTAAGAATGCATAACACGGGTACTTGCAACCGTGTGAACATCCCTGCACATGGTTCATGGTATAATCACCATATTCTACACCCGTTTTATAAAGCATAGTTTTTCTTAAGATTGTATTCATAGCTTTACAGCTTCTCCTTTAAGATGTGATTGGCTATTCTCAATGCCAACCGTTGGGCAGCTTCATTTTTGCTGGCTACTGCAAAGCAGAACAGAAAAATAGGCGATTGCTTGGTATTGCGAAATACCCTTGGCTTTGGTGCAACGGCGGGAAATACCTTTTGAAGGCGTTGAAAGATATACTCTTTGAGCCCCTCGGTATTGATATCCTTCACAATTGATGTAGTCCCGAACAAATTAAGTTGTGGATCTTCTTTGTAAAATTCGGTTTGCCACTCATGATCCCCTAACAAACGGTCAATACATTCAACCCAAGTGCTATCTAATTGACCGTCTTTTCGAAGTAATCGTTGTAATGCTTGAAAAGGGAATAAGTACCAGACATCAATTGCTTCAGTTTTAGCAACGTTTTCTAAGGTTATCCATGCTACTTGTGTAGCATATGGATCCAAAAAAAGCAGTGCTCGATTATATCTCCAATCAATTGATCTGCAAATTTTTGAAAGCTCATTGTTGGCATCGCCTGCGAGAATAGTGACTTTGTGCTTTAGGAACGTAAATTCAGTATCAACCATCTTTTGTAAAGCCGCTGCTTTGTCGGTATCGGCCTCAATAAAATAGTATTTGTCAAATTGCAATTGCGAAGAGAGTGCGATCCTTGCTGATCCGGCTATCATCTGGGCTCCATCTCGTGAAGTAATATTTCCTGTCCCAGCAAAAGCGTCAATATAGACTTTTTTAAATTTGAAATTTTTAAGAGCCTTCAGATACGCTTCAAGATAACTTGAAAATATGTCTAACTTCTCAATTGTCCAATCTCCGCCGAATTTTTGCTCGCTCCCCATTCCTCCACCTCACAATTGCACTTATTTGAATATACATTTTTATTATAGCATTAAAATTCCAGAATGAATAGATTTTAAATGCAGATTTATATCCAGTCCATGCATAATGTCAATACAATTATTACTTTTTATCAAGATTTTTGAAATTCCCTGCGATACAACCTGTTCTTTAAATTCAGCTAATCCCAACTCCATACAAATTAAATCCTTAATGTCAATATCGGTAATAGTCTCAGAACATTTACATACTGACTGCTTACCCCTCTCTACCCGGTCAGCACAGCGCCAGACTATCTCGCCGCTCGATCTTGTAATACGTCGATAGTTGCTACCGTATTCAGCACAATCGAGTAGGAGGCGGTGATTAACCGCCGTCCTCTCACAGCACCGTGCGTACCGTTCGGTACACGGCGCTTTCAATAGTTGATGTGCACAGACTGATAGCCTGGGGCTAAGTCATAAAAGCCACTGTTTATCAGTCTTTCTTTTGTTAATGCTCTGTTGACCGCACCCATACCCGATACATACCAGTATTTCCTTCGACTATTGGCCGCTTGGTGTGCAAAATATTCGGGTATACCAAGCTTCATCAGATTGCGTTTCTTGGTTTTCGGTTTCTTCCATTGTTTCCAAATACACATACGTATCCGATGGTAGAGCCATCCATTGAGGTCCTCGATGGGGTTCTTCATGTCTGCCATTCCGTAATAGTTAAGCCATCCTCTGGCATATACCTTTATCTTTTCGAGTGCCGGCCGTATGCTCTGAACAGTCCTTCGGGAAGAAAGTTCTCTCAGTTTGGATTTAAACTTCTTCCATGACTTCGGATGAACTCGGACATATATGCCCTTTCCATTCCTTCCCAATGCGAAGCCAAGGAATTTAAAATTTCGGATTGCAAACACACTGACCACACGACTTTTCTCTTTGTTTACGGTCAGCTTTAGCTTTCCTTCCAGATAATCCGTGCTTGTCTCCAAAAGTCTCTTTGCGGCTCTTTCGCTCTTAGCTAACAGGACGATATCGTCTGCATAGCGTACGAACGGAACTCCTCTCTTTTGGAACTCTTGGTCAAACTCATTAAGGTAGACATTTGCCAATAGTGGCGACAGATTGCCGCCCTGTGGCGAACCTTCCTCCGTGTCTACGACTACTCCATCTTCCATGACACCACTCTTAAGATACCTCTTAATCCACTGTATCACCCTTTCATCCTTCACATTTCTCCGAAGAATGTTCAGCAGTAATTCGTGGTTCAAGGTGTCAAAGTACTTCGAAAGGTCAACTGATACTCCATAGCGATAACCCTCTTCTGCATACTCTTTCACCTTAATGATGGCATCTTTCGCACTTCTTCCCGGGCGGTAACCGAAGCTTCCATCCGAGAATCGCGCTTCGTAAATCGGCATCACTTGTTGTGCAATGGCTTGTTGAAAAATGCGGTCTTTGACTGTTGGAATACCAAGCTTTCGCATTCCACCTTCTGCTTTCGGGATTTCTTTGCGTCTTACCGGGTCGGGTGTATATTTCCCTTTGTATATCCTCTCAATAATGACTTCTTGATTATCCCTTAGGTATACACCAATCTCATCAACGGTTATTTCGTCAATTCCCGGCGCTCCCTTGTTTGCCTTTACCCTTTTATAAGCTCTGTTTAGGTTATCCTTAAACAGTATCTTCTCCAAGAGTTCTGGCGGTTCCATGTATGGAACTATGCACCTGTCCTTTTCTTTCCATATCGAGCGGAATGACCTCCGCACTTCCGCATACCCTTCATGTTCCGCACTATCTCTTTGCGGACAGTCTCTGTTACCAGAGTTTTCTGCCTTCATCAGCCATTCCTCCTTTCTCGGTCATACTAGGGACTCCTACTGATTCGGTCCTTCACCTCTCGGCTAATACGACCTCTGCTGACTTCTGTATGTTCAGTATTACCTTGCGATAATAGTTACCTTTTTTCCAAGGCGTTCCATACAGATCTCCCCGGGTACTCGCACGTTGCTTCTCTCCATCCATCTGCCATATTTACCACAATCAGTTCTGTGTAGTTATTGGGCTTCGACTTGTGATGCAGCCTTACCCCTGATTATAGCCTGATATGATTTCTGTGCGTCAGACCAGAGATTTGCCATCCAGCTTCCTTCAGATTCGCAGTCACCCACGACACCCTTGCCATTGGCTATGTCCTTCCCACTACCGGGCGGACTCGGGACTTTCACCCGTTGAAACGTGCGCCCGCCGGGCGCACAACTAAAAGACCACTTAGTACGTTCTGCGAACTGTACCGGGTGGTCTTTCTCTGTGTGAAGCCATCGCTATTCGTTTGTGCGTTAGTGCGGGTATCTTTTTCAAATTGAGCTGCTACGAATATTTCCATTGAAATAGCATAAGGCACATACTTGCCGTTGCTCAGTATTTTATCAATTACAGATCGTGACCATTTTAGATTGCCAGACGGAGCGGTTACTTGGTCAGATTCGAGCTTGTTGGCAATTACACCCAAGCTGGCGCCATCAATATAGTATTGATATATTCTTTGCACCACCTTAATATGTGAGGCAATCGTCCTCACCATACCATCAGGTGTTTTACAAAGCCATAAGGTATTGCCATCGTTGTTCCGTCCTTTCTTTAAAGTTAAAAATAGTTAGGTTTATAAGCAAAGACGAACATAAAACCCGTGCATATATAAGTTTATACTTGACGCTATGCCGAAATATACAGTGAAAAGCCACTTTTGAGCATAGAAAAAGACAGCCCCGTCTATTAAAAAACAGGTCTGTCTTTTTGCTGCTGGTGGCCGGACTTGAACCGGCACGGGATTGCTCCCGAAGGATTTTAAGTCCTTTGCGTCTGCCTATTCCGCCACACCAGCAAGGTGTGCCGATACCAAATGGATGGAGGTGGATTCGAACCACCGAAGCAATTTGCAGCAGATTTACAGTCTGTCCCCTTTGGCCACTCGGGAATCCATCCACATTTCATGTGGTTCCTGTCAGTTATATCATATCGCTATTTAAATTGCAAGAACTTTTTCATCGTCTTTTTAGGGGATTTAAGGACAATACATGCCGTTGGAGGCAGTGTTACTTTGACCTTGCCGGAAATAATAGGATATTCCTTCTGCTCCGTATTATAGCCTGTTTTCGACGTCAGAATCAAACGTGTCATTACTCCCTCTTTGGGCGTGCCTAAGTACCATACCGGAATCTCCTGTGTCACCTCATGGTCATTGTTGTTGATTAAGATAAGTGATTGTTCCTGCCTGTTGAAACGTCCGTATGCGAGGACGTTTCTCTCTGTATCCGGGTACCATTTAATGGAGCCGGTCAGAAATTCCTTATTCTTCTTATGTATCTGAATCATTTCCTTATGAAAAGCGATCAGCTCTTCGTCCTCGCTGCCCCACGGATAAGTTCTCCGGTTATCCGGATCGGTAAAGCCTGCCACACCTGCTTCATCCCCGTAATATATGGTTGGAGCGCCGGGCCACGTCATCTGGATAACTACCGCTTCCCGCAAAACAGCTTTGTCCACGCCCTCATTTGCAGCCTCAGGACCATGGGTGCTGGTTCTTCCCACCTTTTTATTCGTCCGGGTAAGAAACCTGGAATGGTCGTGATTGGACAATTCGTTCATCGCGATATACGCAGAGGGCATCGTCATATTAGCACCGTTATAAATCATAGCTCCCCAAAAGCTGTCAACGTCTCCAAGCATATCTTCTCTATAATCATCACTGTGCTTCTGCATTCCCGTCAAAAACCATGTTACAGGCTCCATAAAGGCATCGTAGTTCATAATGGTATCCCATTCATCACCGTGCAGCCATTCTTTCGGATTGCCGTAATGCTCAGCAAGCACTATGGCGTTAGGATTCGCTTCCTTTACGACCTTATGAAACTGTTTCCAGAAATAATGGTTATATTCCTGCGAGTGTCCCAGATCCGCGGCCACATCCAGACGCCAGCCATCTACATTGTAAGGTGCAGAAACCCATTTTTTCGCAATATACATGACGTAATCAAACAAGTCCCTGGAACCCTCGAAATTAAGCTTAGGAAGGGTATCATGTCCCCACCAGCCGTCATATGTACTGTTATAGGGCCATGCGTTCTTATCCTGAAATGAGAAATAATTGCGGTATGGGCTTTCCTTGGATACATATGCTCCCTTTTCATAACCCTCGGCATTCTCATAAATTCTCTCTCTGTCCATCCACTTATTGAAAGAACCGCAGTGGTTGAACACCCCGTCCAGTATGACCTTCATACCTCGCCGGTGCGCCTCCTCCACCACTTGAACAAACAGCTGGTTGCTGGCCTCCAAATTGGCCTTGTTGGTCACCCTGTTAATGTATCTGGAAGCAATCCGGTTCTCCTGACCCGGGTCCAGCAAGCTTCCTCCATCCTCTACAATTCTTCCGAAATGGGGATCGATGTAATCGTAGTCCTGAATATCGTATTTATGATTCGAAGGGGATACGAACAACGGATTAAAATAAATGACATCCACTCCCAAATCCTGCAAATAGTCCATTTTGTCCAAGACTCCCTGTAAGTCGCCGCCGTAGAATTCTCTCATCCCTACTTTCGCCGGATACTTGTTCCAGTCTTCTACCTTTACCGAGTTCTCCCCGATATAGCAATATTCATTGGTCAGAACATCGTTAGAAGTATCTCCGTTATAGAAACGATCCACATATATCTGATACATGACCGCCCCCTTAGCCCAGTCCGGAGTCTTATAACCGGGTATTAGCCGGAACTCAAAATGCTTATCCATATTCTTCATGGCCCCGCCGCAGTTATAATAACAGACAAGCTTTCCTGCCTGAATCTCGAAATGATATGCTATTTCTCTGTCTTCCAACTGTACTGTATGGATGTAATAATCAAAACAATCATCGGATTCAGCTTTGACCATCATATGCTTTTCATTGTTGCATACGAAAAAAACCTTATCCACATTATTTTTTTCCGTTCGAAATTTTACAGTGATCTCTCCATAAGCACTGGGTTCCGGAGGATATACATAATCCTCGCTCATATCGCTGAATAAAGCTCTTCTATTAAAAACAGGACGCATTCTGGATATATAATGCTGGTCATATTCGATTTTAGAAAATCCATTTAAGTCCATAGTTGTTCTCCTACTACACTTGCTAAAAACTATTCTATACTATATATTGTGGATATTCAAGCAATTCTATACCTGTTATTATTTCAGAACAAAAGTGTGCTTCAGCAGTACAGCTTTTGTTCCGCGCGCGTAGCTGCGCATCTATCGGTTCTATAATAGGATACTTTCCTATTATAGAACAGTAAAAAAGACAGCCTGTCGATCTGCTGCCTTTTTTAGAGAAGGTATTTCTTTCTTATGGGGTATAGCAAAAAACTATATAATGTATTGGGGGGGTTACAAGTAGTATAATAGCATAGCCTACATTATGCGTAAATACCAAGGATTCACAAATATTACAAAAACAAAGTCGCATTTTTGTATATTTTCCACAATGGCATCGTTTCCTCACACTTCTCCGCCCCATTTCGTACATTTTTACTATTCTGCGGTAAGTTCCTCTGCTACAGAAGTCTGTATATGAAACAGCGCTTCGAACTCATCTCTGGAAATCTTCTCCTTTTCCAAAAGCAGATCTGCACACTTATGGAGAACACTCAGATTCTCCACAATAATCGCCTTCGCCTTCTGATAACAGCTGATGATGATTTCCTTTACTTCTTTGTCGATTTCACCTGAAACAAGCTCACTATGATTCTTCGCATGTGCCAGATCCCGCCCGATAAATACTTCGTCATCGTCGTCGTCATAATTTATTACGCCGATATTGTCCGACATGCCGTATCGGGTCACCATTTTTCTCGCGACCTTAGTGGCCTTTTTAATATCGCTGGAAGCTCCCGTAGTAATATCATCGAAAATAATCTCTTCAGCTATCCGGCCGCCCAGGGATACCATAATATCCTGCATCATTTTTCCTTTGGTCAGGAACATCTCGTCTTTTTCCGGCAAAGGCATTGTGTAGCCGGCCGCGCCTAAGCCTGTAGGGATGATGGATACCGTGTATACCGGTCCCACATCCGGAAGTACATGGAATAAAATCGCATGGCCCGCCTCGTGATATGCGGTAATCCTTTTCTCTTTATCCGAAATGACACGGCTTCGTTTCTCCGAGCCGATGCCCACCTTAATAAAGGATTTCTTAATGTCGTCCTGCTTTACGAAAGCACGGTTATCCATCGCCGCATTGATAGCCGCCTCGTTCATAAGGTTTTCCAGATCCGCACCGGTAAAACCTGCCGTAGTCTGCGCGATCTGCTCCAGATTGACGTCCTCGGAAAGAGGCTTGTTTTTGGAATGTACCTTTAAGATCTCATTTCTTCCCTTCACATCGGGTGGGCTTACCGTAATCTTTCTATCGAAACGTCCGGGTCTTAAAATAGCCGGATCTAGAATATCTACGCGGTTTGTGGCCGCCATGACAATAATACCTTCATTGGCGCCAAAGCCGTCCATTTCCACCAGCAGCTGATTGAGTGTCTGCTCCCTTTCATCATGACCGCCGCCCATACCGGTACCGCGTCGTCTCGCTACGGCATCGATTTCATCGATAAATACGATACATGGAGAATGCTTCTTAGCATCCGCGAACAAGTCACGCACTCTGGAAGCACCTACACCGACGAACATTTCTACGAAGTCAGAACCCGAAATGCTGAAAAACGGCACGTTAGCTTCTCCTGCAATAGCTTTTGCAAGCAAGGTCTTACCGGTTCCCGGAGCACCCTCCAATAGCACGCCCTTGGGAATCCTTGCTCCTACCTTTGTGAACTTGCCCGGCTCCTTTAAGAAATTAATGATTTCTTCCAGCTCTTCTTTCTCCTCCTGAAGCCCGGCCACATCCTTAAGCGTGACCTTACTGTCCATAGAAAGTCTGGCGCGGCTCTTTCCGAAATTCATCATCTTGCCGCCGCTGCCGCTGTTAGCGTTCTGCGCGTTCATCATGACAAAAAAGAAAACACCCACTACCAGCACGAGCAGCAGAGGGAACATACTCGTCATAAACCAATTTTCCCTCGGAATATCCTTCACCTCCGGGTCCAGCCCATAGGATACCAGTTCTTTTTCTATTTCATTTACGTCCGTAGCGTATAACGTCTTTTCCTCTCCGCTGTTAAGCGCAACTCTGACAATTCCGGTAGGAGTTTCCTTATTAGGCTGAATCACCGCCTCAAGCACCGATCCCGCTTCCAAATCCTTTGTCATCTCTCCTCTGGTATAATCGGTCTCTTGTCCGTTCAAACTTCTGAACATCCATGCCGCGAGGAAGAGAAGACTTAAGATAACTAAAAAATACGTATTTAAATTCTTCTTATTATTCAAAATCAACCTCCTGTCCGCATCCGTCCGCCTATCCGGCATGCCCGTTTTCATGCGAACATTTATAAACTATATGTTAATCTATTACTTCTTCATCTTCAAACTCCACAACGCCGATATATGGAAGATTCCTATATCTCTGGTCATAATCCAGACCATAGCCCACTACGAATTCATCGGGAATCTGGAAACAGGTATAATCCACATGAACATCCACGACCCTCCGCTCCGGCTTGTCTAACAGCGTACAGAGCTTCAGGCTCTTAGGACCTCTGTCCCTGAGCATCTCAAGCAGATAGCTGAGCGTTCTGCCCGAATCGATAATATCCTCCACCACGAGCACATCCTTGTCCTTCAGGGGCTCGTCCAAATCCTTCACAATTCTGACGACACCGCTGGATTTCGTCTCACTTCCGTAGCTGGATACGGACATGAAGTCCAAAGATACGGGAACAGTGATCCTCTTGGCTAATTCACACATGAAGAAGCTGCCGCCCTTCAAAACGCAAACAAGGTGAACCTGCTTTCCTTCATAATCCCTGCTGATCTGCTCGCCAATTTCCTGGATTTTTTTATCTACCGCTTCCTCGGATAGCATAACTCTTACTTTCTCTGACATTTAATGTCCTCCTCTTAATAAATTGTATCTGCAATGTTACAGCGCGCCCCAACTGTCGCTATGAAGCCGAAGGCTGAACAGTGACCTGCAAGATACATTTTGTATATTCTGTCACTTTATAATATTGACTGATGCGATGCCCCGGCACCCATAAGATATGACTGCCGTCCGCTAATACATAAAGTTCCCCTCTTTTGTTTTTCGGAATTTTTTCTCCTATCATATAATCTTTTAAAGTTTTTCTCGATAAACCTTCGTTAATGGTAAGATAATCTCCGGTTTCTCGCGTTCGAAACAGTAAAGACCTAGTTATTCTATCATAATCAAACCATTTCGTATATGATTTTTCGGGAATAATTTGAGTTTTTTCATGGGAAAATAAGGAAAATTCTACCATTCCAAGTCCTGGAACGAATATACATCCGGGAATGGAAACCGGCACAGCTTCTATCTCCTTTTGCCCCTGAGACAGACTTCTTTGGAGGTTTCCATCGAATAGTATCAGACGGTCATATTCCTTCATCGCCGTCAGCCCGTAAGGTAAAGATATCTGCTTGCTTCCCTGTTTATCCAGCAGCTTTCTTATTTCTTCTACATGGACAGATGTGATATCCTTTCTGCTTTCCGTAAGCTCCTCCAGAGCTTTTAACAGCACCTGCTTTTGCATAAAAGGCTCCTTCGAGGCGAGCCTGTCCGCCTGAAGTACGATTTTCAAAGGCTGCGTCCTGCAAGATTCATCCTCCTTAGCCAGACATTCGTTGTATACCTCTAGAGCCTGCTTTTTAATATATTCTTCTGTTTCCAGAAGCATATCGGCAGCTTCCCACATGTGCGCGGCCGCTCCGCTGCATATTTCCTTCTCCGCAAAAGGAAGAATATAATTGCGAATCCGGTTTCTTGTATAAGTATCTTCCAAGTTCGTATGGTCTATGCAAAAGGAAACTTGATTTTCATTCAAGTATTCCTCAATTTCTTCCCTCTCCAAACACAATAAAGGACGAATGATATTTCCTCTCACCGGTTTTATTCCGCTTACTCCTGAAAGGCCCGTTCCGCGAAATAAGTGAAACAGCATCGTTTCTACTCTATCGCCCGCATTGTGCGCAACAGCAATTTTGCCGCTCATAGTTTCGTTTTTTACATTTTCTTCCAGAATATGTGCAAAGGCTCTATAACGCACCATGCGTCCGGCTTCTTCCTCCGAAAGCTTTTCGTCTTTCGCAAGCTCCTTCACATCCTCTTCGATGAGAAAAAACGGCAGGTTCCGCTCTTTACACAACTCTTCCACATATGCTGCATCCCTTTTTCCCTCTTCGCGTATGCCATGGTTCACATGTACGACGATAAGCTTCAAGGGCATCTCCTTCGCCAATTCACAAAGCATCAGCAAAAGGCATACGGAATCAGCGCCGCCCGATACCCCCAGAACAACGGTATCACCCGACACTATCATCCGATATTTTTCTATATATGCTTTTACCTTCGAAAAAATTCTTTCGTTCATTGGATTCCTTTTACGCAGATATAAATTAGGGTATTCTATACACCAAATTCCACATTTTAGTCTTATTATCTATATTAGTCAATTTAACGAAAAAAATCAATGCTTATATAACCCCACCCAGCCATTGTTACTGTTCACTCCGTTCACAGTAACTCATGATTTCCGCATTTAAATTCGCTTCGCGAAGCGGAAATCATCTCTCGAATCACGTTCTTACGCAGCTTAACAGCGAGTGTTAAGCTGCTGTGTGAACAGTAACCAGCCATCAACAATTCTCCCATATCCCTGTCACCATCACTGTCATATCGTCCCGAATCCTTCCTTTGCTTTGATGCAGACAAAAGTTCAGTATATAATTTGCCATTTCTCCCGGGTTTTTTAACGCGGCCTTTCCGATGACCTCAGGTAAAATATCTTCGCCGATTCCCTGTGCGAGCGCATCCGTTATGCCGTCCGAGAGCATGATGATATAATCTCCGTCCACCAGTCTGCGCCTCGTCGTCTCCATATCCATTTCATAGAAAACTCCAAGCGGAAGATTTCTCGCCGATATTTGGTCCACCAAGTGTTCCCTTTTGATATAAGAAGGTGCAGAGCCTATCTTGATGAATTCACATACGCCAGTATATAAGTCGATCTGACACAAATCCAGTGTGGACATATTCTGTGCCTCGCCTACCGCGATAAGGGAACCGTTGATCATCTGCACAGCAGTCTCCTTGCAAAATCCAGCCTCTAAAAATTTCTCAATTAAATCCACTACAAATTCGCTGTCCTTGCATGCTTTTTCGCCGGACCCCATTCCGTCAGACAGAATTGCGGTCAGGCTTCCTTCCTTTTCCTCTACAAAGGCGTAATTATCTCCGGATACGCTCTCCGTCTCCTTTACCGCCTTCGCCACTCCGGTAAGCACATGGAACTTCGGTTCATCCATATATTGATAGCTGTCCCATTCCTTTCCCACGAAAATAGAACAGTTTTTTGCCGGCATAAGCCGACAGTTTAACAGTACGGACAGAAGGTTTCCCACCTCGTCCACGCCGGGAGCCGTTCCTTTCAGGGCACGCATGACAATGTTCAGTTCCTTGCGCCCATCCTCCTTTTCCAGCATACAAATATCCTTTAACAGCACATCTTCTTCTTTCAGTGCATGAGCCAGTTGCTTGATCTTACGATCGCTTATATGTACCGGCTTGTAAGCCTCTTCTGCCACTTGCGTCATAATCTGAGCCATTTCATTTAAATGATCCGCCATCAGATCGCGGTTTTCCACAAGCCTCCTTTTCCACAAGAACTCCTGCCTGTCATCTACCAGTGCCTGCTCGTCCTCTTCCTCTTTTTGCATATCGGTAAATGTATTCGCCAAATCCCGAAAAGAATCTGCATACATTAAAAGTTTCCTTTTTCCATATTCCGGCAATACGCTGTCAAAGGGCGCCTCCCCGTTCACAAGCTGTTTCTTCACTCCGCATCCCTCCACTATAATCTTCACCTGCCGCCTTCAAACCCGGACGCCAGTACAAACTGCCGTGTGAAACTTTCACACTACTCTTGTAAGGGAATATTATACAAGATGTGCTTTGCCGTATTTGTCAAAACCGGGGCAGGAATCTGATTTTTATTGCGACAAAAAATGCAGATACCGCTAAATCCGGTTACCTGCATTTATTATAAGCGTTCTTTATTCATTATGAGTGTTTTTTACTTATTCATCATCCTTAAAAATAATCTCGCCTTCGTGTACAAGGCCAAGTTTATCCTTTGCCACTTCCTCTATGTACTTTTTGGTCTGGGTATATTTCTCGTATTCAGCAATTTCCTCAGTCCGCTTCTGCTCATCGGCAAGCTGCTCGGTAAGCACCTGCTCCCTCACCTCGTATATGGCAATCTTCTGTTTCAGCTCAATGCTGTTTATAGCTACCACAACCAGCATCATAACGACTACCGTTGTAACCAGAAACATGCCGAACTTATTCTGATTTCTCTTACGGTAAGCTGCCCGTCTCGCCATAATAGCCTCCCTGCCTTTCTTCTCCGACTGCAAACCTCAAGATGAGTGTGTTTTACTCAAGATAAGTATCCTGCTTATTGCGTATAAACGCCTTAATGTTTACATAATGTTATTTTAAGCATTTTTATGCAAACCGTCAACTTATTTTTTGTATATTTTACCAGTTTACGCTTCTTTCTAAGCAAAACCACACTGAATTTCTTTATTTTTTTTAACAGCCAAACTATCGGTCTAAATATAAAACCGAATATTTTCCTAACCACATATATCTCTTTTTCTATGCAGACAGATATAATTTTTACGAAATGATCACCGATGATTTTTTTATATATGAGCATTCCCATAGCCGCTCCGAAAACCGCAAACCACCTGAGTATACCGTTATTCTCTTCATATAGCATATAAAACACTGCGATAGCGCAGGCTACCCAGAATACAAAGTCCTCCAGGGACACAAAAAAAGGTCTGTGCCGAAAAAGTCTCCGCCAAATGAGCAGAAAATCGTATACAAAGGTAATGAAGATTCCCATTAAAATAGAACTGAGCAGAAAGTACACCTCGTTTATAATGTCCTGACTCATGCCTCACCTATTTAAACAGCCTTGAAAAAAGGGATTCTCCCTTGCCGCCGTAACCCGTTACCTCCGAATAGGTTAAGCTGTCAATCTTACCATCGATATCCACCTCTCCCTTATCCAGCGTCAGCCGGCTGACATGCAGATCCCCGCCCTTGATCATCAGCATCCCCTGGTCGGTCTCCAAAAGTACCTCTTTGATATCGAAGGACAGCACGTCGCTTACGCCACTGATAGTACATGTCCTCCTATTTGTAAGCATCAATTTATGTGTACGCTGCTTCGCAGTATTTAAATCCTCCATAAGAAACCCCCTCATATGTGAGTTCCTGAAATTATCAGGCAATGTACTTTACCGCCTTAGAATTTCTTCTCACAGTTCTCTTATAGATTATATGAGAGGCTCTTTTTAAATATACCGAAACAATTCCTTCGCTTCATCTTTTTTCACGGTTTCCTGTACGTCCAGCACTTCCACCTTTACATCCTTGTTGCCGAACTGAATCGTAATGACATCCCCTTGCTTCACATTGGAGGAGGCCTTTGCCGGCCTGTCGTTGATCAGCACCCTTCCGGCATCACACGCTTCGTTCGCTACTGTACGCCTCTTGATAAGGCGCGAAACCTTTAAATATTTATCCAGACGCATCGCTTATTCTCCTTTATTGTAGTATAGCGTTAGGTAATTGCGAAACTCGTTACCTTCACCAATTTTATGTGCCATTTCATAACTTAGCTAAAACTTTCCACGGTGTGTTTGTTTTTGCCTCCTTTAGTGAGCGGCTTGTATTTTCTTAAGGAAACCGACGCTCTCAGGGAAAACGCCGCAAGGATGAGGCGTTTAGGCAGCGCGCACATGGAGGTGCTTTGCTGCCGACCCGTCCGCTTATGACTGCTTCAAGGTTTCCTTTAAAAATACAGCCGCAAACGCCGGAGGAAAAAACAAATCCACCGTGAAAAGTTGTCGATAAATATAATCTGGCACATAAAATTTGCATAATATAATAGTTTCGCAAATGACTATGTAGTATAGCGAAATCATTTCTATAGAGATTAGTGTCTCAAAAGTCCTTTTTACCAACTTTCACAGGCAATAGGAACAAAAAAGAGAACCTGTCTCCAGATTCTCTTAACATTCAGCATTCGCTATTATGCGTTAACACTATCCTTTAAAGCTTTTCCTGCTTTGAATTTAGGAGCCTTGGAAGCTGCAATTTTCATAACTTCGCCGCTCTGAGGATTTCTACCTTCTCTTGCTGCTCTCTTGGAAACTTCAAACGTACCGAAGCCTACTAACTGCACTTTACCGTCTTTCTTTAATTCGTCTGCTACTACATCCGTAAAAGCCTTTAAAGCCTTCTCTGCGTCTTTTTTGGATAATCCAGCCTGATCAGCCATAGCTGCAACCAATTCTGTTTTGTTCATGATGAACTCCTCCTGTTATAATCAGTTTTCGTATTATTCTTCTTAGCAATCCCCTCTTGGAAACGCCTATACATATTTATAGACGTTTTTCGCCGGTTTGTCAAGGGAAATCTAGCTTTTTTGCCCTATTTTTCAAGCTTTTTCCAGTGGTTCGTATTTATCTATAAGATCTTCTATCCTATCGGTTAAAATCTATTCCCCCGATGTGTTGAATTGCCTCGCTATATCACATATATTTATGAGCATATCACCGATTATTTTCTCCGCCTCGCCGCCTTCTTCCTCAGGGCGGCATTGTGCCATTTTTTTAACGGCCTCCTCCAATGCATTTACGCTTGAAGCATAAGTGTTTCCCGCTCCGTATAGCTTGTCCACCTTTTTCAACACCTTTGAAGCCCGCGTAAGCGCGGGGAGTTCCATAGGAATCTCACGTAACGGGGACTCTATCCACGTCCTGCCCTCTTTTTCTTTCTTCTTTATCTCATCCCAGCTGCTGCGGATGCTTTCCTCATCCTTCGTCCCGCTCTCTCCGAAGACGTGGGGATGTCTCCTTATCATCTTACGGCTTATTTCATCAATGACATCCTCAAGCGCAAAGAGGTTTTCCTCCTTGGCTATCTGTGAATGCATTACTACCTGCAGGAGAATATCTCCTAATTCCTCCCGCATATTTTCCACATCGCCGGTCTTATCATAAATACGGATGGAGGCAACGAGCTCCGCTGCCTCCTCCATCATACAAGGCTTTAAGCTTGCGTGGGTCTGCACTCTATCCCAAGGGCATCCCTCTTCGCTTCTCAAAGTCTCCACTATCCGGATAAAATCTTCCATAGAATATTGTCTGTCCATATTTCTCCCGTTAATTGCCGCTTACAGAGTTATCACTTACGGAATTACCGCTTACCGTACTGCTGGAGGAGCTATTGCTGCTCACTGTCGTGCCGGTGCCATCCTCCTTCACTAAGTCCGTAAAGGAATAGGTCACGTCCTTCTCCTCATCATCAATCTGAACCGTATAGCTCTTTGTTACATATCCGGTCTTTCTGAAGGTTATCGTATGGGTACCCGCCTCTTTCTTGAAGTTAACAGGTGACATTCCTACATAAATGCCATCCAGATATACTTCCACATCGGAAGGCGAATCGATATATACTCTGTATGAGCTGGTCAGTTCATTGGAGGATACGCTGGAAGAGTCATCTGTTTCCTCCGCTTCTCCCTCCTCTAAGGTGACGCTTATGCTGGCTAATTCCTGACCCATTTTAATATACTGGGTAACCGTCTCATAGCCGTCCGCCTTGGCAATCATCTGATGTACACCATACTCCAGTTCTACCGGCCCGGTGATATCCACCTCACTGCCATCGATGTAAACAGTGGCCTCACTGGGGGTTACGGCGAAGATGATCTTACCGGTTTTAGGCGCTTGTGCCTTTACGTCGCTGACATCTAAGGTAACCTCTTGATTTCTATAAATAGTAACCTTTTTCGTCTCATCGATACCCGCTGCTGTCAGATGCACGTCATAGGTTCCCTCCGGCACTGCCAGAAGCATATCCTCCGCAATCTGACAGATGACGCTCTGACCTACCTCTATCCACCCGTCCTTTAGATATTCATCGTCACTGAGGCGCAGATAACCATGCCCCTGCTCCACCAATACGCTGTACACCGTATTGCCTACGCCGCTTATTGTTACAATATCTCCCTTTACAATATCCTCGAATTGAGCTTCTTTATCTTCAGAGGTAACCACTACGTCATTTCTCAGGCTATAAACACTGCCGCCGATTGCCGCACTTCTATTTATGGTATCAAAATCATACTTCTCTACATTTTCGAAAATCCATGCATTTGCGGACAAATTCATCTGCGCCAGCTTCTTCTTTGCTTTCAAAAAGGTCACATCTACGATATCTCCGCTCTTCATCTGAGTCATCGCCAGCGCGCCGCCGTACTTATCCGTAATAACGGTGGTTCCGTCATAGGTAAGCGTGTAATCCTTTCCCGTCTCTATATTCATAAAGGTAATGCTGCCACTTTCTAAGTCCAGCTTCCTTATGACAGCCGTATCCGCTGAATCATAGCTTCCGGGCTTCGCAATGACAAATCCTGAATCATAGCTTTCATCCGTGGCTTCATGCGCCATACCTACCTTACCTTCGATGGGAATACCTCCTGCCGCAACCATGCCCGCAGTCAATATCAAAAGCACCGCCGCCGTAAAAACAATCGGCCTGCCCTTTCCAGTCCTCTTTCCAAAATTACCGCGCATGAATACACCTCCTCATTTGTTGTGTTACCGTTCCTTATATCCTTGTTATTATATACTAATCTGCCTCAAAAGAAAAGCATGCGTAAGTACTTTTATAATTTTCCAGGAAACTGATTTTAGCTTGCTCCTGCTCCAAAAGCTTCTCCAGCTTTTCCAGATTGCGCCCCGGAATCCATGCCTTTCCCGAATTATAATAGAAATTCACGATCTTCCAGAATTTCTCAGGATATATGAAGCGGTAATACAGATGGGTATAATCCACAGGCGACATAGCTCTCTCGCCGCTGTACGCCTCCAGTAAAGTTATTCCAAGCTCCTTCGACCAGTCGCTCTTTTCTAACAGCTTACGCATAAAAAGGTACAGATCCCGCACAGGGCTATCTTTAATACATTTCTCGAAGTTGATGACTGCGAAGGTCTGCTCGTCGTTATTCCATGCAGCATTGCCGGAGGGTACAAGGATATTATGATACTGGTAGTCGCCGTGGCATATGACGCAGGAACTTTTCTCCTGTCCGGAAGCCGTTTCCCTCAAATAAAATCGAACCTCTTCCGTTACCTGAAGTGCAAGGTCGAAGAAATAGTCGTAATGCTTTAACAGAAATATTTCGAAGTTGGTCTTCTGGCTTTTCTCCCTAAGAAATTTTCTTACCTTGCGCAATTCTTTATTATGCTTCTCATATTCCTTATCAATTTTAAAACCTACATCCTCGTAGCTTCCCTGAAAACCGGATATATTGGAGGCATTATGAAGGAGGGCCAATGTTTTTACAGCTTGTATACATTCCTTGGTGTCACGAATGTTACATTCCCTGCCGTCAAAGTAGGTCTTTAATATGTATGGCACCTTATCCTGATCGTATACGATCAGCTCCCCGTCCTTAGACTTCAGAATGGACTCTACCATATTAAAACCCTGCTTTTTTATGAAATTAAGCAGCGCATCCTGAAAAAATATCTTATCCCTGGGGCCTGCATATTCCTTTAAAATAAGCAGACCCTTGTCGGAGTCGCATAAAATCGCTCCTCTTCCTTTCCACGTTCGAAGCACGTCTATATCATAATTTTCAAGCACGCCGACTGCCCTGTCATTCACGTGAATACCCCCCATATCGTAGTTCTATCCTATCTTATGAGATGATATAGAAAAGTATTCATCTATTGTTTTTCACATAATTGGAATTCAATCAGGCCGCTTTATCTCTCGGGCGTACTTCAGGAGTTCTTCTTTGTTATTACGTTCAGGCTCCTCTAATACTACTTCAAGCAGCTGCTTCAGGACCTCTCCCAGTTCTCTTCCCGGCGCCATTCCGTCAGCAATGAGGTCACTGCCTGTTACAGCGAGAGTTTTAAGGGAAACGCACTCCTTCGCCGCTAATACTTTCTCATAGATCCCGCGAAGCTGAGAAAGGGCATTAAGCTTTTCTTCCCTTTCATAATCGCTCTGCGCCAAGGCATCCGCAAGCTTAACGGCAAAGAGATAAGGGAAAATATCTTCTCCTATTTTATAAATGGCTCTTCGCACGCCTCTGGCAGACAAATGCACGTCACAATCGTGATAGCGCACCAGCCTGGACACCTTATAAATCGTATCGTTATCGAATTTCAGCCGGCGCAGCACTGCTTTAGAGATATCCTCACCCACCGTCCCGTGATTATAAAAATGGTCCACGCCAGTATCGTCCGTAGTTCTCGTCTCCGGCTTTCCCACATCGTGAAACAGCATTGTCAGCCGCAGCACTTTATCCGCCTCTATCTCCTGCATGGAATACAGGGTATGCTCTCCTACCGAATAGACATGATGAGGATTATTCTGGGGAGTCGCCATACAACGGTCGAACTCCGGCAGGATAACCCTCGTGATCCCCGTCTCATAGCAAACCCTGAGATAATCCGGATGAGGGGACAGAAGCAGCTTTACTAACTCTGTCTGAATCCGCTCCGCGCTGATATTTTTCAGATTCTCCGCCATCTCACCGATTGCCTTCTTCGTCTCTTCATGGATGATATATCCTAATTGCGCCGAGAAGCGGACCGCCCGCATCATGCGTAAGGCATCCTCGGAAAAACGTTCCTTGGGATTCCCTACACAGCGTATGACCTTCCTTCCAATATCCTGAATTCCTCCGAATACGTCGATCAGGCCACGGCTGTCGTTATATGCCATAGCGTTGACAGTAAAATCCCGGCGTTTCAAGTCCTCCACAACATCGGAGGTGAAAGTGACCTCCCTTGGATGCCTGCTGTCCTCATATTCCCCATCGATACGATACGTCGTTACCTCAAAGCCGTCCTTATCGATAAGAACGGTAACCGTACCGTGCTTGATCCCTGTATCCACGGTTCTTCTAAAAAGCTTCTTGATTTTATCCGGCTTGGCCGATGTGGTGATATCCCAATCGTCCGGCTTTCGCCCAAGAATCGAATCTCTCACACAGCCGCCTACCGCATAGGCCTCGTATCCGGCATTCTCAATAACCGCTATAATCTCTCTTACCTTTTCCGGCAGCTCAATATACATAAAAATAACTATGCCCTTTCCAAATACCCGCAGCCTCCCTGCCGCAGACACAAATTTGCGTCAGTTACATGCCCTTTATCAGCCTTACCGTTTCCCTCGCTATCGCCAGTTCTTCGTCTGTAGGCACTACCATCGTGACCACCCTCGCACCCTCATCGGATAGAATCACTTCTTTTCCCCGAAGCTTATTTTTCTCCTCATCGATATTGGTTCCGAGAAACCCAATATATTGTCCGATCAATTTACGCACCTGGGCATTATTTTCCCCCGCTCCTGCGGTAAAAGCGATGACGTCGACACCGTTCATCGCTGCCGCATAGGCACCGATATACTTTCCTACACGGTAAGCATAGGTTTCCAGTGCTGTCTGCGCGCTTTCGTTCCCAGCCTCAGCAGCCTCCGCCAAATCCCTGAAATCGCTGGAAAAGCCTCCTGATAAGCCCAGGACTCCCGATTTTTTATTGCATATATCGATTACCTCTTCCGCAGAGATATTTTCTTTTTTACTGATGAAAGTGATGATCGCAGGATCGATATCTCCGCTTCTCGTTCCCATAATCAAGCCTTCCAGAGGAGTCAATCCCATTGAGGTATCCACGGACTGTCCGTTCTTGACAGCGGATACACTGGCGCCGTTTCCCAAGTGGCAAACGATGATTTTTAACTCTTTCCTGTCTTTCCCAAGGATTTCTGCCGCTCTCCCTGAAACGAAATCGTGGCTTGTCCCGTGGAAGCCGTAGCGTCTTACCTTGTAATTTTCATAGTATTCATAAGGAAGGCCGTACATATACGCCTTCTTCGGCATAGTCTGATGAAAAGCAGTATCGAATACTCCTACCATCGGTACAGCCGGCATTACTTCCTTACAGGAGCGAATGCCGATCAAGTTGGCCGGGTTGTGAAGAGGTGCTAAATCATTGCATTCCTCCACCTGCTTTTGTACTTCCGCAGTAATGATAACGGAGGAAGCAAATCTCTCCCCGCCATGAACGATACGGTGACCCACAGCGTCTATTTCGTCGAGAGAGTGGATGACTCCCACTTCTTTATCCGTCAATGTTTCTATCACCAGCTTCACAGCCGCCGTGTGGTCAGGCATGTCCACCTCTTTTTTCCATTTTTCCTTATCCGCAGGCTGATGAATGATAGAACTTGCATCTATGCCTATCCTCTCACAAAGTCCTTTTGCAAGGACTTTCTCGCTTTCGCTGTCGATCAATTGATATTTCAGAGATGAACTTCCACAGTTAATAACTAATATATTCATTCTATCTATTCCTCCATGTTTTCGCACTAATCCTCTTATTCTATGCCGGTACTAAAAGCGTTACTGTGAACAGTAACCTTTGTTAAATATTTTACAATAATATGGGCTTTATTTCTACCCTAATTTGTTTTATAATTTGTATTATAAAAAGTACACAAACTGCAAAAAATCCTATAGTAATAAAAAATTTAGTGTGATACTATGATAATTATAGTAATCATTACTGTAATGTCTACTTTTTATACAAACAGAAGGAGGTTTCAACATGGCACGAACAAAGAAAACAATGGATGGTAACCAAGCTGCTGCACATGTGTCCTATGCTTATAGCGATGTGGCTGCAATTTACCCAATTACCCCATCTTCCACTATGGCGGAAGTAACAGATGAATGGGCTACCGAAGGAAGAAAAAATATCTTTGGACAGACTGTCAAAGTGACGGAAATGCAATCAGAAGCCGGCGCTGCCGGTGCTGTTCACGGTTCCTTAGCTGCTGGTGCACTGACTACTACATTTACCGCATCTCAGGGCCTTTTGCTTATGATACCCAACTTATATAAAATTGCCGGCGAGCTTTTACCCGGCGTCTTTAACGTTGCGGCAAGAACCATAGCAACCCATGCTCTTTCCATTTTCGGAGATCACTCCGACATTTATTCCTGTCGTCAGACCGGTGTGGCAATGCTGGCCAGCGGCAGCGTACAGGAGGTTATGGACTTAACACCCATCGCCCACCTTACCGCGATCAAAGGAAAGGTTCCCTTCATCAACTTCTTCGACGGCTTCCGTACGTCTCATGAGATGCAGAAAATCGACGTATGGGATTATGAAGACTTAAAGAACCTTTTGGATATGGATGCTGTTATGGCATTCAGAAAGAATTCTTTGAATCCCAATCATGCAAGAATGATGGGCTCCGCGCAGAATCCCGACATCTATTTCCAGGCGAGGGAGGCAAGCAACAGCTTTTACATCGCGCTGCCTGAGCTTGTAGAGTCCTATATGCAGAAAATCAATGAAAAGATCGGAACCAACTACGGTCTGTTCAATTACTATGGAGCACAGGATGCAACTCATATTATCGTTGCTATGGGTTCCGTATGCGAGACAGTTAAAGAGACGATCGACTACTTAAATAAGAGCGGCCAGAAGACCGGTCTGGTCGAAGTACACCTTTATCGTCCTTTCAGCCCAAAGCATCTGCTTAGCGTTATTCCCGATTCCGTAAGCCAGATAACCGTACTGGACCGTACAAAGGAACCCGGCGCTATCGGCGAGCCTCTTTACCTGGATGTTATCGCTGCGCTACGCGACACGAAGTTCCACAATGTCCCTGTCCTCTCGGGAAGATACGGACTGGGTTCCAAGAATACCACGCCCGACCAGATTAACGCGGTATTCAAGAATAATGCGGAAAATGGCAAGAAGGTATTTACCATCGGTATCGTTGACGATTTGACTCACTTGTCTCTGAATATCGACGAGAATCTTCATACTGCTCCTGAAGGAACTATAGGATGCAAATTCTGGGGTCTGGGCGGCGACGGAACTGTCAGCGCCAACAAGAGCTCCATTAAGATCATAGGAAACCACACGAACAAATATGTTCAGGCGTATTTCGATTATGACTCCAAGAAATCCAGAGGTATTACTGTATCACACTTAAGATTCGGCGATAAGCCTATCCGCTCCACTTATTTAATTAACCGGGCTGATTTCGTTGCTTGTCACAATCCGACCTATCTCCATAAATACAACATGGTTCAGGATGTGAAAGACGGCGGTACATTCCTGCTTAACTGCTACTGGAAGGAAAAAGATTTAGAAGATAACATTCCCGGACAAGTAAAGCGTTATATCGCGGAGCATAATATTAATTTCTATATTATCGACGCTATCGAAATCGGTAAAGAAATAGGCTTGAACGATAAAATAAGCACGATTTTGCAGGCAGCATTTTTCCGCCTTGCGAATATTATGCCAATCGATGAGGTCAGACAGCTCATGAAGGACGCTGCCGAAGTCAGCTACCGCAAGAAAGGCGACAAGATCGTTCAGATGAACTTCGACGCTATCGACAGAGGTATTCAGGATGTAGTGAAGGTTAACGTTCCTAAGGAATGGCTGAATGCAGAGTACGAGCCTCTGGATGCGAAGCTGCTTCCCGATCGTCCGGAAGTTATCGATTTTGTAGAGCATGTTCAGAAAATAGTAAATGCACAGGAAGGAAATTCTCTTCCGGTATCTACTTTTGCTAAATATGTGGATGGTTCCACTCCCTCCGGCTCCGCCGCACATGAGAGAAGATATGTAACGACGGAAGTACCGGAATGGATACCGGAAAATTGTATTCAGTGTAATCGTTGTGCTTTCGTTTGTCCTCATGCGGTTATCCGTCCTGCAGCTATGACCGAGGAAGAAATAGCGAATGCTCCCGAAGGCATGATGTCCATCCCTATGCTCGGTATGCCCGGATATGTATTCTCTATCAACGTTTCCGAAGTGGATTGTACCGGCTGCGGCTCCTGTGCCGGCGTATGCCCGGGTAAGCAGGGACAGAAAGCTCTCACTATGTGCCCGATCAATGACCACGAACCGAGACAGCAGTACTTCGATTATGCGAAATCTCTTCCCGTAAAGACGGAAGCTGTAGAAAAATTCAAAGAAACTACCGTAAAGGGCAGCCAGTTCAAACGTCCGCTTCTGGAGTTCTCCGGCGCATGTGCGGGCTGTGGTGAAACCCCTTATGCAAGATTGGTAACTCAGTTGTTCGGAGACAGAATGTATATTGCAAACGCTACCGGATGCTCTTCTATCTGGGGCAACTCTTCTCCTTCCACTCCGTATACGGTGAACGAACTGGGACAGGGCCCGGCATGGTCTAACTCCCTCTTTGAGGATGCTGCTGAATTCGGTTACGGCATGACTCTCGCTCAGAAAGCAATCCGCGGACGTCTCAAGGAAGAAATCGAGACATTAGCGGACAACGCGTCAGGCGACCTGAAAGATGCTGCTAACGGATGGCTGGATACCTTTGCTGACGGAGCATTAAACGGCGCTGCTACCGATAAATTGATTAACGCTCTGGAAGACAATACTTCCTCCGAAGCAAAAGAACTGTTGAAAGAGAAGGATTTCTTCTCCAAGAAGTCTCAGTGGATCTTCGGCGGAGACGGATGGGCATACGATATCGGCTTCGGCGGTCTCGACCATGTGATTGCCAGCGGCCAGGATATCAATATTATGGTATTCGATACGGAGGTATACTCCAATACGGGCGGACAGTCCTCAAAGGCTACTCCTACCGGCTCTACCGCTAAGTTCGCCTCTGGCGGTAAGATAATGAAAAAGAAGGATCTGGCAAGCATCGCTATGAGCTATGGCTATGTATATGTAGCACAGATCGCTATGGGCGCTGACTACAGTCAGACTGTAAAGGTTATCTCAGAAGCAGAGAAATATGACGGTCCTTCCTTGATCATCGCTTATGCACCTTGTATCAGCCATGGAATTCGTTCCGGCATGGGCAGCTCACAGCACGAAGAGGCTAAGGCTGTGGAGTCAGGCTACTGGCATTTGTTCCGTTACAATCCTGCTCTGAAAGAAGAAGGCAAGAATCCCTTTATTCTGGATAGCAAAGAGCCCACTCTTGCATACGAAGAATTCCTTGCGGGAGAAAACAGATATGATGTACTGAGGAGATCCAATCCCGAGAAGGCTGCGGAACTGTTCAGTGCAGCAGCAGAAAATGCGAAGGAACGGTTCGAATATTTGAACAGACTCGTCAAGCTGCACAGTACCGAAGGATAATTAATAACTTAATCATCAATAAAGATAGGAAAATCAGAAATATTTCCTATTTATATAAAAATCTTAAAGAAAGGATCAATAAATTATGAAAAAGTATGTATGTACTGCATGTGGTTACATCTATGACCCTGAAATTGGAGATTCTGATGGAGATATCGCTCCCGGCACAGCTTTCGAAGACCTTCCCGACGACTGGACCTGTCCTCTCTGCGGTGTTGGAAAAGACTCTTTCGAAGAAGCATAATTAAAAAAGCATGAAAACTGCCGGGGACGGGAATCGTCTCCGGCAGTTTATTTTGTATAAATAGGAAAGTGTGTAAAGCACCCTTTTGTTCTGAAATTAATATGCTCTTCCCCAGTAAACCATTTTCTTTGCAGGCTTTCCGCAGTATACACATGTATCCGACAGACATTCCTGCTCGAAAGGCATACAGCGGCTGGTTACACTCATATCCTCTTTAATCTTTTCCTCACATTCTCTTTCCCCGCACCACATCGCTTTCACGAAGCCGGATTTTTCAGCGAATATCTTCACGAACTCCTCCTTCGTCCTCGCTTCGTAGATGTGAGATGACAAATGCGCTTTCGCTTTGTTGTACATGCCTTCCTGAATATCCTGAAGAATATCGGCTACCGCCTTTTCCAAGTCCTCCAGACCTACCTCGGTCTTTTCTCCGTTATCGCGCCGGCAGATCACGCACTTGCCCGCTTCGATATCCTTAGGCCCGATTTCTATTCGAATAGGAATACCCCTCATCTCCTGCTCGGAGAATTTCCAGCCGGGACTCTTATCGGAATCGTCAACCTTCACACGGAAGCTTCCAAGCTTTCCTTTCAGCTCACAGGCTTTGTCCAGCACTCCTTCCTTTTTCTGCTGAATAGGAATAATCATCACCTGAGTAGGTGCAACCTTAGGAGGCAGTACCAGACCGGAGTTGTCACCGTGAACCATGATGATGGCGCCGATGATTCTTGTAGACATTCCCCAAGAGGTCTGATTAACATATTTAAGAGTATTGTCTTTATCCGTGAACTGGATTCCGAAGGCTTTCGCGAAGCCGTCTCCGAAATTATGGCTGGTTCCCGATTGAAGCGCTTTACCGTCGTGCATAAGCGCTTCGATGGTATAGGTGGCCTCAGCTCCGGCAAATTTTTCTTTATCGGTCTTACGTCCCTTTACTACAGGAATCGCCAGCACCTCCTCGCAGAACTGTGCATATACGTTAAGCATCTGCTCCGTTCTCTCCTGCGCCTCTTTCGCGGTGCTGTGTGCAGTATGTCCCTCCTGCCACAAGAATTCTCTGGAACGAAGGAAGGGTCTTGTCTCCTTCTCCCAGCGCACTACGCTGCACCACTGGTTATAAATTCTTGGCAAATCTCTGTAGGAGTGAATATCTCCTTTATAAAAATCACAGAAAAGCGTCTCAGAGGTAGGTCTCACGCACATTCTTTCCTGCAGGGGATTAAGACCTCCGTGAGTTACCCAGGCTACTTCGGGAGCAAAACCTTCTACATGATCCTTTTCTTTTTCCAAAAGACTCTCCGGAATGAACATGGGCATATACACATTCTCCACTCCCGTCGCCTTGAACATATCGTCAAGCTGTCTTTGAATCAACTCCCAGATCGCATAGCCTGCCGGTTTGAAAACCATGCAGCCCTTTACATTGGAATAGTCGATCAACTCTGCTTTTTTAACTACGTCCGTATACCACTGAGCAAAGTCCTCATCCATGGACGTTATTGCTTCTACTAATTTCTTGTCAGCCATTTTCTTTCTCCTCTCACTACTATACATTTCATTTTAGGACAAGGTGTATCCTATTACGGAACAAAAGTGTGCTTCGCACACCCACGCGGCCCAATACTTCGGCAGCACAGCTTTTGTTCCGCGCGCGCAGCTGCACATAAAACTTTATTCTATAGGAGTGTTTTCCTACAGAGATTAGGATGTCAAAATTCCTTTCTATCAACCTTACCTGGCAATATGACCAAAACAAAAAGAACGACTGCGCCTATGGAAATAGTTAGAAGTTCTTATCTATTGGAATCGGTGCAGGAGTCTTTTTGTTTTGAGCATTTTGCCTCACAACCTTTAAAGAAGAAAACTTTCGACATCTCAATCCTACAGAATAAAAAAACGCCTGAGTCTCATCCCAACAGGGACCGAAAACTCGGCGTTACCACCCTTATTAATGCATCTGCGGGCTCCGGGCTTTCTATCTCCTTCGTGCCGCATTTAAACTGCATTCCTCTTATCCTGCCGTTAACGCCGGTGCTACGCCGTACTTGTTTTCATACGGAGCTCCAAGGCCGGTTCGGGATACATTCGTAAGAACCTCACACCAAACGGTTCTCTCTCTGATACGCTTGCTTATCCGTACTATTCCTCTTCCTCGCTGCTTTTTATTCGTTATTAGAGATTTTAGGAGATAAATATGGATTTGTCAACTGTTTGTTCCAATATTCCCTCTATAGTCTATCTTCATATATATTTTTTATTTTACTAAATATAGCTAAAATATTTTATTTGTACTTTTATTTAATTGATTATTTATATAGTTACTTTGACCAAATTTATCTGCATAATAGTTCAATTATAAGTTAATTTTATATTTTTTATTCTTGACCAAGCCTATATTCAGTGTTATAATTTAGCTACATTAACAAAATAATTACTAAATAATAACTAATTTATAACTAAATTACTATTTGGTAAATACAAGGAGGAGAAGGAATGAAACGTAAATTAATTAGTGTGTTATTGTGTTTGGCTATGACAGTATCTTTGACAGCATGCGGTTCAGCAGGAAATGAAGCAGCAAGTACGGTACCCGCAGAAGAAAGCTCAGAAGGTGCGGCTTCCGCCGGGGAGACGACGGCACCTGCGCAAGAAACTCAGACCTCTACAGAGGAAACGGCAGGAAATAATGATTATAAAATTGCTGTAGTTCCTAAATTGACGAGCATTGCATGGTTCCAAAGAATGGAAGAAGGCGTGAAGGAATATGCTTCTGAAACGGGCGTGGATGCATTCTATACCAGTCCTTCCGAAGGAGACGGCGCCCTTCAGGCACAGGTAATCGAAGATCTGATTTCTCAGGGTGTGGACGCTATTTGTGTAGTTCCTTTCTCAACAGAATCATTAGAGCCTGTTCTTAAAAAAGCAAGGGAAGCAGGAATCGTAGTAATCGCTCACGAAGCATCCGGTATGCAAAATATTGATTATGATATAGAAGCTTTTGATAATGCCGCTTACGGCGAGCACTTTATGAAGGTGCTCGGAGAGGCTACTGGAGGCACTGGCGAGTATTTGTTCGAGGTAGGTTCTCTTACATCAGAATCCCATAATCAATGGGTTGACGCTGCCAAAACATATCAGGAAACCAATTTCCCCGATATGAAACAGTATGGAGACAAAATAGAAACGGCGGACGATCAGTCCAAATCTTATGACAAAGTGAAAGAAGCATTGACAGCTAATCCAGGTATAGCTGCAATTCAAGGCTCTGCAATGCCCGATGTTGCCGGTGCGGCACTGGCAGTTGAAGAACTGGGCCTTAGCGGAAAGGTTAAAATTGCAGGAACTTCTCTCGTATCTGTTTCCGGCAAATATGTAAAAGACGGAACGATCGAAATGATCTCCTTCTGGGATCCTGCTTTAGCAGGAAAAGCTATGATCCAGTTAGCAATTAAAGTTTTAAACGGAGAAACGATTGAAAATGGTTTAGATTTAGGCGTAGAAGGTTACGACAGTTTAACTCTTGACGGCAAAGTTCTGTACGGCCAGGCATGGATTGATGTTACGAAAGATAATGTGGGCGATCCTGCATATGATTTTTAAATAACATAGTTTTTTATTCCAATACATAATATCATCGATGAAATAATCTCACTTATAAAATGCGAACCTTTTATAGATTCCAAGCGGATATATGAGGTTCGCATTTTAAGAAAAGAACGGATGTGAAAATATGGCGGATGCTTTTTTACGACTTGAAAATATAAAAAAATCATTTGGCGGAGTACACGCCTTAAAAGGCATAGACCTTACTATAAATTCGGGAGAAATACACTGTCTGGCCGGAGAAAATGGCTGCGGAAAATCCACTTTAATTAAAGTCATTTCCGGCGCGCACGATGCAACTGAAGGCTGCATATACATAGAGGGCAAAAAGATAAGCCACTTGAATCCTATCGATTCCATACGCATGGGAATTCAAGTCATTTACCAGGATTTTGCCGTATTTCCCAATCTTTCCGTAGCGGAAAATATAGCTATGAACAGAGCTCTCATGACGGGAGCCAAAAGAATGCAATGGAACAAAGCAAGGCAGTTAGCCTTGGAAGCAATGGAACAAATCGGAGCCCATATGGACCCTGATATTCTGGTGGAACAGCTGTCCGTCGCCAATAAACAAATGGTAGCTATATGCAGAGCAATTATCAACGATGCCAAGCTACTGATATTGGACGAACCGACAACGGCCCTGACGGCAAAGGAAGTAGCGAAATTGAATGTCATTATCCGAAGACTGAAAGAAAAGGGAATGGCAGTTGTAATAGTAAACCACAAACTAAATGAAATATACGAGATTGCGGATCGATTAACAGTTCTGAGGAACGGCGAAAATGTCGCAACCGGATTAATAGAAGAATTTGACAAGATACGATTCATAAAATGTCTGACAGGCCGGGATTTGGATGAAATTACCTATCGGCCGGAGAAATCGGAAAAAGAAATATTAAAGGTCAGAAATCTTACGAAAGAAGGCTCCTTTGAGGATGTAAGCTTCACTTTAAACAAGGGTGATGTTCTCGGCATAACAGGATTGCTCGGTTCAGGACGCGGTGAAATCGGTGATGCGCTATTCGGCATTGCACCTGCGGACAAGGGTTCTATAACGTTAAACGGGAAAAAGCTGGAAATAAAGTCGGTAATGGATGCCGTAAAGCACAAAATCGGTTATGTTCCCGAAGACAGGCTTACTCAAGGCCTATTCTTAGACCGTTCCATTCAGGACAACACCGTCTCCGCCTCCATACAAAAATATCTCGTAAAGGGAAAGCTCGATTACGCGGAAATGTATAAGGTGACGGAGGAATGGATTCGTAAAATCGGATGTGCCGCCCCGTCTCCCACTCCCGATATCAGAACATTGTCAGGCGGAAATGCACAAAAAATGGTTATCGCGAAGTGGCTGAATACTAATCCCGATCTGCTGATTCTAAACGGTCCTACCGTAGGTGTAGATGTGGGTTCTAAGTCGGATATTCATAAAATACTGCACGACTTAGCTTCAAAAGGAGTAGGCATTATTATTATTTCCGACGACCTGCAAGAGTTAATACAAAATTGCAATAAAATTGTAGTAATGAAAAACGGAAAGCCCTCAGGAGAGTTGGAGGCCAGCGACTTAGACGAGATAACTTTGACCAAATTACTGAGCGGAAAGTAACGGAGGACGGACATGAGAAAAAAGATTAAAAATAATTTATCATCAAATGAAATGATTGTTGTTTACATCATCTTTGGTCTTTCCATGCTGATAGGAACTGTAAACCCCGTTTTCTTTGGAACATCGACGCTTATATCATTATCTCGCTCCATGCTGGTAACTCTTATATTTGCGATCTGCGAAATGATTGTTATCATTTCCGGCGGAATTGATGTATCTTTTCCTGCAATATCATGTATATCCTTATACGCTACCATAAAATTTTTATTGCTCACAGGAATAGACAATCCTCTTTTTGCGTTTATCATGGCAGGCCTGATTGGCATGATCTTCGGTGCACTGAATGCCTTTTTGATCGTAAAGTTTAAAATCGCGCCTTTAATTGCAACGCTCGGTGTAAGTTCTGTGGCAAACGGCGGGACTCTCGCTTTTCTCGGCACCGATGAGATTTCGAATATACCGGATAACATCGACCGATTATCAAAAGTGTTTATTTATACCTATACGAGCTCCGGGGGAATCACCTATCAGCTTACAGCGTTAATACTCATTCCGATAGCGGTATGTGTGGCTGCTTATATCGTCCTAAAATTTACAATGCTGGGAAGAGGCATTTATGCCATAGGCGGCGATAAAAATGCAGCCCGGATAGCAGGCTTTAATGTGACCAGGATCCAGTTCATCATATATATGACTTCTGGTTTTTTTGCCGGCATCGGCGGCATCACTTATATGATATTGATGCGTCAGGCAAGCCCGCAGGTATTAATGGGAAGCGAAATGATGGTTATTGCAGCTGTCGTAGTCGGCGGAACGAGAATAACAGGCGGCCATGGCACGGTTATCGGCACCATCTTAGGAGTAAGTCTTATAACACTCGTTCAGAATAATCTGATTATGCTCGGTATTCCTACCCATGTTCAAACCTTTGTTGTGGGTATGATTATAGTGATCGGAACATCGATAACGTCCATCCGAGCGAAAAAAATCGCTAACAGTGCGAAGGTTTAGGGAGGAATCTGTGTGAAAAATATTATATTAAGGTTAAAGACTTCAGATAAAAATACAATGGCCCTATTCTTCATAGCAGTATTTATCTTTATAGTTATGGGGATCCTGTCGCCAAAGCAATTCTTAAGCTTAACTAATTTGCAGGGTATGGGAATACAATTTCCGGAATTCGGCATTCTTTCCTTCGGAATGATGCTTGCCATGATTTCCGGCGGTATCGACCTGTCCTTAGTCGGAATTGCAAATCTGTCCGGTATTGTAGGTACGGTAGTCATGCTTAGGATGGGCGGAGGCATCGAATCCATTCCTTTTGGTATATTAGCTGCTCTTCTGACCGGATTATTGTGCGGGATATTTAATGGTATTTTAATAGGATATCTTAAAATCCCCCCTATGCTGGTCACTTTATGCGGGTTGCAGCTATTTACGGGATTGGGTCTCGCCATTACAAAAGGTCCTGCATTGACAGGACTTCCTGAAGAATTCGGCAATATCGCCAACGGCACCATATTAGGCATTCCCATAACCGTAATATTATTTGTTATAGTAGCAATTGTTATATCCTATTTGCTGAAATCCACCGTCTACGGACAGCATCTGAGCTTTAAGGGAACGAACGAGATAGCCTCCCGTTATTCCGGCATCAATAATCTGAAAGTCATTATAATAACTTATGGTATTTCTGGCATATTGGGGTCTATCAGCGGAATCCTGATGGCATCCCATTACAATTCAGCGAAATCCGATTATGGAACTTCCTTTACCTTGCTAAGCTTGTTGATCGTTGTTCTGGGAGGTACGAATCCGGATGGCGGAAAAGGAAAAGTAATAGGCGTTACTTTATCCGTTATCGTATTACAGTTGGTTTCCAGTGCTTTCAATATTATGCGGGTGAATTCATTCGTTAAAACTTTTGTATGGGGTCTGATTTTAATCTTCATTATGGTCATTACTTCATTAATAGACAATAAGCATACGCAAAGAAAGGTGAAAAAACAATGTTGAAAATATCAGCAAAAAAATTAAGTAAAGAAGAATTTGAGCCATATGGCAGCTATTTCGATATGCTCCATCCGGCCAGCAGTAATCTAGGCGCTTTCTTCCATGACCATGTACTTTTTCCCGTATCGGGTTCCATGCCCATAGGCTTTTCTACACTGGTATCTGAAAGAATAAGTCCTATGATCATAAAATCCAGCGAATACCATAATTCGACAGGCGAAGGAATGATGGCACTGGACGGAGATATGATTCTATATGTTGCACCACCCTCCAACAAACCGGTACCCGAGCTGACAGAGGCTTTTATTGTTCCCAAGGGAACCTTTGTAGCTATTCGCACCGGTGTATGGCATATGGCACCGTTTCCTTTAAACGAAAATAGAATTCATATTATGATAGCGCTTCCCGAGCGAACCTATTTTAACGACTGTACAGTTATTGATTATAAAGAAGAAGATTACATACAGATAATTTGATTTTGAATCCCGATATTCTAAAGACAATATAACCACAGGAGGAAGAGAAATGAAAAAAATTATTAACAAACCTGAGAATTATGTAAACGAAATGCTGGAGGGACTATACATCGCACATCCCGATTTAATCACGTATACGGCGGATGACGTAAGATGCCTGGTAACCGCCAACAAAAAAGAGGGGAAGGTAGGCATTGCAACCGGCGGCGGTTCCGGACATTTACCTCTATTTCTGGGATACGTAGGGCTAGGAATGCTTGATGGGTGTTCTGTTGGAGATGTCTTTCAATCTCCCAGCGCAGAGCAGATGTTAGCTGTAACGAAGGAAATTGACAGCGGATCCGGTGTTCTCTATATCTACGGAAATTATAACGGAGATATATTTAATTTCGATATGGCTGCTGAAATGGCAGATTTCGAAGAAGGCATCCGTGTTGAGAGCGTAGTTGCAGGGGAAGACGTCGCTTCCGCAGGCCCGGCCTCTCCCAATGAGAAAAATACCCGAAGAGGCGTTGCAGGTATTATATTTGTTTATAAATGCGCGGGAGCTGCCGCTGATGCTATGCTGGATTTGGATGAAGTGAAAAGAATTGCTCAAAAAGCAGCCGAAAACGTAAGGACTATGGGAGTTGCATTGAGCCCGTGTATCGTTCCCAGAGTCGGAAAACCGGGATTTGAAATCGGAGAGGATGAAATGGAAATCGGTATGGGAATCCATGGCGAAACGGGCATACGTCGCGGAAAACTGGAACCGGCGGATCAAATTGTAACCGAAATGCTCGATAAAATTGTAGCAGACATTCCCTATGTAAGCGGAGATGAGGTGGCAGTGCTAGTAAATGGGCTAGGCTCCACTCCCTTAGACGAGCAATATATCGTAACAAGAAAAATCGACCAATATTTAAAAGAAAAAGGCATCAAGGTGCATCGCTATTACGTAGGGGAATACGCAACGGCAATCGAGATGGCAGGCTTCTCCATATCATTGCTGAAGCTGGATGATGAACTTAAAAAATATTTGGAAGCGCCCGCAAGGACACCCTTCTTTACTCAAGTATAAAACGGGAGGCATTGCAATGAACAATACCTATTTAATTAAACTGCTCGGCGAAATAAAAGAAATTATGGCCGAAAACAGAGATTATCTTATACAACTCGACAGTATTGTCGGCGACGGAGATTTGGGCCTGACCATGTCGGACGGATATTTAGCAGCATACGACGCCGTTGCCGGCGGGCAGGAAACCGATGCCGGAAAACTATTATATATGGCAGGCAAAGCCATGTCCATCGCCGTTCCTTCCACCATGGGGACTCTAATGGCCTCCGGTTTCATGCAAGCCGGAAAGGTTCTAAGGGGTAAGACAGAGCTGAGTGACCAAGATATTATAGCGTTATTTACCGCTTATATGGATGGCGTTATGAATCGAGGAAAGGCGGAAATCGGAGATAAGACATTTTTGGATGGGCTGAATCCCGCATTGATCGTTCTAAAAGAAAAAATTGCCTCGGGAGACTCCTTACAATCCGCTGCAATCGCAGCAGCAGAAGCCGCCGCAAAAGGCTTTGAAAACACGGCCACAATGATCGCCGTACACGGAAGAGCAGCAACCAGAGGCGAACAATCCCGAAACCTAAAGGATCCGGGAGCCGCAGTAGCTATGTTCCTGATGAGAGCATTTGCAAAATCGGTCTCCGGTTAACACCTCTTAAGATTTTACATTTTATCAGCTTATCCCTTTTCCATTAAGCTTGGACCCGTTATGTTTTATAACGGGTCCTTTATTTGTGTGATATTAAGTTGAACAGGGCTGTGTGCTAAGACGGACAATGATTTCTCCGCCTATTTTAGTTTTAACGTTGCAGAAATCCTTGTTTTCAATAGCCATATGCAAATGCTTCAAGGCCGTAAAACCGATTAATTTCTTGGGGACACTCATGGTCGATAACGAAGGAGAATTAATTTCTGCAAAATGAATATCGTCAAAGCCCATAACACTCACATTCTCCGGAATCTTATATTTATATTCCTTCAATGCCTTTATTGCACCTATAGCTATGGTGTCGTTATCTGCAAAAAAGCAGTTCGGGAGAGAAACCCCTTTTTTCAGATATTCCTTCATATCATGATAAGAATGAAGCAAAGTGGGTTCCAGTAAAAATTCATGTGCCTCATCGAAATCAAGTCCCAGCTCTAATGCCGTATTACGAAATGAAAATGCACGTTCATCAAAGTTCTGTGATTTTGCACTGCTCTTTAAATACCCGATGCTTTTATGCCCCATCGCAGCAAGATGGCATAATGCCCGATGTACCATTTCTTCATTGGACATAGAAATCGCATTGCAATTAAAGCCCGGCATAATATTATCAATTACAATATAAGGAATAGGAATCTTACTTAAAAGCGGATACGAAGTAGCATCTAACTCCGTTCCCAATACAAACAATCCGCTAAACTTGGTAAAATCTATATTCTGCAAGGTATTCTCCAAACAATTTTCTGAAATAATTATACTAAGATTATACCCTTCATTTCTGCACTCAGCCTCGATCGAATCCATGATAGTGGAGATAAAGCCTGCGTTTTCTTCTACGATCATACCATGCCTTATATACTTTAAGAACATGAGATTCTTATCGAATCCACTCTTTTTAGGTATATTAAAATTATATTTTTCTAATAAATCGAGTATTTCTCTTCTCTTTGCATCACCTACGCCTACTCTATTGTTTAGGACTAAGGATACTGTGGAGGGGGATACTCCTGCAATCTTAGCCAATTCCTTTAATGTCACACAAACAACCTCTTTTCTATACTAAAATAAACTAAATCTTACTAAATATCATACCATATGTTTGAGTAGACAACAACTGATTTTCTCTCAGAATCCGCTTGTATCCGCGTTTTTCACTTTTAAGGATTTTCTCTCTTCTTCTTCATCAACCGCTCTCCCATCCCCAGTAAAAGGAATATAAAGGGCGTGCTAAGAATCTGCTGGAAGCTCACTATATTATGAGCAGTATAAGCAATCGCACTAGCCGCGAAAGCATATAAAAGCAGCTGTCTGCTATCATCCAACAGCTTATTCTTCAATTCTGCAGTCACCTTCTCCGCCCGGTAAATAAAACGGAGCCATACGCTTAGGAATATCCCTGCATATCCTATAAGCCCGAGTATTCCATTGTTTACCAAAACAGTAAGCCACTCGTTATGGGCATTTGTGAGCCTTGAAGTACCAAATTGATCCATGACCTTTTCCGTCACATCAGGCAAAGTGTACAGATAGGAGGCAAAGCAGTCCGGTCCGGCACCTACGAGCTTCCTAAGTCCGGGCATTTCCTGGAATACGCCTATTCCAGCGGACCACGTTCCGCCTCTGGAGCTTCCCCAATATTCACTGAAGATAAGTATCTGCTGCCCCCCCATGAAACGTATGCCGTCCCGTGCTCTTGTGTTGAATATCAAAAGCATCACATAGACTCCAGCCGCTATGATGAGCACAAGAAGGATTATCTGTCTAAGCATCTTATATCTGGTGATATCCATATGCTTTTTCTTCTCCGCCAGAAGCATCAGCAGATAGACCACTGCCAAAGGAACCATTGCATATAAGGTAGCATGGCTCATGGTAATCCAGTCACTTAGACTTCCGTCGTAATAATCAAAGCTTTCCGGCAAATACAGCCGCCAAATCCGCAGCGCCTGACAAGCTGCACAAAACAGAAAGGCCAGCTCGAAAAGGCTCTTCATCCTTTTCAGGCTGCGGAAGGATAGGCAAAAGAGTAAAAGGTATAAGGCCGGGATAACAATGAATGCGCTGCTACTGCCCTGCGATACCCCCGTCGCTATTCCCAGCAGCACATAGAATGCACCCGCCGCCTTAATCCATTTCTTATCCGTAATCCAATACCATACAAAGCCTATAGGGAAAAGAACGGCAAAATAGCCGCAGTACCAGTTAATATTTCCCATCGTTGATATGAATTCTCTGTTCGCACCTTCTATCACAATGGGATAGACAGAGAAACGGTTCAATAGTCCCAGCAGAAAGATTCCCGCCGATGCAGCCATAAATGCAAGCAGTAACTTCTCCTCGTACTCCCAGAACCGGGAAACAAGAAAATAAGAAAGGATAAAAAGCAGCTGAGTGGCAAGTCCCATATACCACCCCTTCTCTCCCCAAAAGGCTTCCTGCTTAAACTCGGAAAAAAAATAGGAAAGTACCACCGCCACGCCATAGAATAAGAATGCGCAGTCGGTGACTGACAGCGTTTTATAACGCACAAAGGATTTTGTCTCCCTATACCGCAGCAGCATACTGATAACTGCCAATGGGACAATCAAAGCGAAGCCTCCCAGCGTAATATCCTTATAAAAGGAAAACTTAGCGTCGCCGATTTCCACATAACCGTTCTGCATGTAAAAAGGATAAAAAGAGAAAACGATAAACAAATAAGCCATTATCAATAGAGAAACGGCTTCTTCACAAAATGATAAGAGATTAAATTTTTCTTCTGTTTCTTCCGGCATCTTACGTTCCCCATTCGTATGTTTTACCATAAGTATTTTTACTCATGAGTGTCTTCTACTCATGAGTGTCCTATACTCATTTATCATAGTTTATCACAGTCCATCCGTCAATTCCACATTTCGTATCTGCTTTTATTCCGGTTTTCTCCTTAAATACAGATATACCTCATATATGGTAATCAGCGCCAGAGGCCCTTTGATAATACCGAAGATCCCGAACAGCTTTACTCCCGCATAAACGGCAAACAGTATGCAGACCGGCAGGATTCCCACCTGTGCTCCTACCAGTTTCGGCTCCAAAAACTCTCTTATGATCATACAAGATACATAAAGCACAACACATATCACGGCCTTACCATAATACCCATTTAGAATCTGCCAAAAAGCAAGGGGCATGAGAACCATGCCTGTACCGATAAAGGGAAGCATGTCCATGAAGCCCGTTAACATACCGAGCAATATACCTCCTTCTATTTTGGCAAAAGATAATGTGACGGCACAAAGAATACTGATGATAAACAATATGATAAGCTGCGTCTTCACAAAACCAGCTACATGTCCGAACACTCTTTTACCGATTTCCAGTACTCCTTCTAGTTCTTCATGACTGCGAAGCTTATTCATAACCATTGCATAATCCTTTGCCAGAAGAATTGACGCGATAATCATAATGGCAATGAAGCTTATGATGCCTGCCACATTTTTCACATATCCTAACGAGTCGTTCATAATTTTGGGAATTACTTCCACCTGAAAATTCTCGATGAAAATATTTACTTTTTCCATAATGTATATTTCGATTCCGGCACCGTCGAGGCCGAACTTTTTCTCTATTCCGTCACAGCATCCGCTGACAAAAACATAAAACTTTTCCTCGAATACATCTATCTGACCGAACATCTCTCCTACTCTCCGGAAAACAAATACCGCCAACCCCCATATCGCCCCTCCCGCCGTTATGAATAAGACGAGCAGTATTAAGGCTATTATAAAGCCTTTTTTAATATGAAGATTTTTCTGAATCCTTTCTAAGAAAGGATGAAGGATCTTCACAAATGCAAGTGCAAAAAGAAAAGGAGTTATAAGCGGGCTCAGGTACTTAAATCCGATATATACTCCTAGTATAACTGCTGCCAGAATCACATATTCTTTTGTCTTCATAACCGCTTTTTTATCCATGGCTTTTCCCCCAGAAACTTATTTACTGAAATTAATTATCCTATTATTATAGGATGGATATTTTTCAGCAAATTATAGCTCTTTCTCTTAGGGAGTAAATGGTAAAAAGGGACAGAACGCTTCCCCATCCGGCACAATGGAAAAACTCATGTTTTTTCCGGTTTTCGGATGTGAAAAAGAAAGACTGTATGCGCATAATGCCACATCTTTTACTTCGCTTTCAAGGCTTTTTTGTATGGAAGCTTCACTTCCATATTTTACATCCCCAAGTAGTGGCATTCCCGCATGGGCCATCTGTACCCTGATCTGATGGTGCCTTCCTGTTTTCAGCAATATTTCCGTAAGCATACGCATATTTTGCATACCCTTATCTTCTTCTGCAGCCTTTAAGATACGGTACTTAAGTTCGGCACGTTTTGCATCTTTATTATTTTTTTCTGCTACTTTGGATGTATTGTCTTTCCCATTTTTCACCAGATAATCTACTAAAGTAAATTCTTTTTGAAAATAATTCTTGTCTTTCATCTTTACCATACCGGCATCTGTAAGCACTACGGCATAATAAAGCTTTTCCATACTCTGTGAACTTAGTTTCGCAGCGGACTCCTTTGTTTTGCCGAATACAAGTATGCCTTCCACCGGCTGGTCAAGGCGGTGTATTACTCCGATATAAGATGTCTTTAAATAATTTTTTATAATGCTTACCATATCCGGCTGCCCCAGCCTGGCAGTCTGTGTTGCAATGCCGGAGGGCTTGTGACAAACAATTATCTGATCATCTTCATACATGATATTATCTTCTTTTATAACCATTTTTATAACTCGCTCCTTTCCCTCCTTAAGAACAAAAGTGTTCCTTGTACACTCTTACAGCCAGGTATTTCGGCAGCACAGCTTTTGATCAGCGCCGGGCACATCCGACCATTAGGAGGATTGATTCCTGCTAATTTTACATGAATCTCCATGTACTGTCCATTTATAATAAAAACAATCTTAAGAAAATCTTCATATTTGTAATATTGACCCTGCAAATTGTCAATGCTAAGATAAAATATAGTTGGATTTTTGTGCGTAAACGTTTTATTTACAGCTTTGTATTCTATTAAGCATATGGAGTTAACGCTTTTAGGGCGGCGGCAAGCTAGGATTAACTGATAAAAATAATCGATAACTCAGCCTGTCTCTGCTGTGAAAAGAAATGTAAATCTACAATTTTGTCCGTGAAATTAAGAGATGCTTTTCAAAAGGCATTTTCTTTTCGTATCCTTTTTTCAGACTTTATTTTCAGAATTCCGGAGATGCCAATATATGAATTATAAAAAGTTGTTTACTATACCCTGGTATTATACGCTTGTTTTACTTTTTATAGCAGGTGAAGCCGCCCTCTTTTTTATACTGGGAGAAAACATTTATGTAAGCATCCACGACAACTTGGACCTGCATGTTGCAGATTATCATATTTTGTCCTATACGAACACCTTCTTTTCCCACAACGTACAGTTACCGCTTTTAAATGGGATCAGCAGGAATTACTTTGCGTCGGAATTTTCTCTTTACAGCCTGCTTTATATCCTGCTGCCTACTTCTACCGCATATGCTGTGGGCTATTTGTTGAAGACGGTTATTGCCGTGTTATCCTGTGTCTTATTGGCAAAAGATCTTTTTGCTGATAACTATGAGAAATATGCTCCGGTGGTAGTGTTATGCAGCTTCGCTTATGGAATACTTCCCTTGTACCCAACCTTTTCGTTTCCGTTTGTATCTCTGCCTCTCGCAATTCTTCTGCTCAGGAGAATTTATATAAGGCCTGGATTTACTTCTTATTTTTTGTTGTTTTTATATCCTCTGCTATCCTACTTTACTTTCTTTGGATTTTTTATATTGGGATATTTATTTTTTGCCATTCTATTTCTATGGATAAAAAATAAGAAGCTGTCATTTTCCCTTATCGGTGCTTTTTGCGTTTTATTTGCCGGTTTTGCTTTGTGGGAGTATCGTCTGTTCGCTATTATGTTATTTGATTCCACCCCCACCATACGTGAGACAATGGTGCAGGGAAATTATAATTATTCAGAAATAATAGCTGCCGTAAAGGAAACCTTTACCATAGGTGTATTCCATGCGGATGCAGTTCATACATGGTTTGTGCTGCCGGTCTGTATCATTTATTTTGTATTCTTAAACTATCGTTATATCAAAGAAGGAAATTATAAGGGAATGAGGTTTGATCTCTTTAATTGGATTATCTCCTTTCTTATATTTAACTGCATTGTCTACGGCCTATATTTTCAGGAACATTTCAGGGGATTTATCGAAATGCTCATTCCGCCGCTAAAAGGCTTCCAATTTTCAAGAACGGTTTTTTTTAATCCTTTTCTTTGGTACCTCGCTCTTTTTATTATTTTAAAACGGCTCTACGACAATCACAGGCAGAAGGTTGCCCACGTTATTGTATTAACAGGTATTGCTGTTATTCTGTTCACCGGCTCCAAATATAATGATTTATATCATACCGCTTTCAATTATGCATACCGGATTATAAAGCAGAAGCCTTCCAATAGCTTAACCTACAATGAATTTTATTCAGAAAACTTGTTTCACAGTATTTTGTCCGATATCGATTATTCCGGCGAGAAATCTGTTGCATATGGTATGCACCCTGCAGTGCTTGAATATAACGGCATTTTTACTTTAGACGGCTGCCTGAGCTACTATCCGCAGGAATACAAAGAGCAATTCAGAGAGATAATAGCTCCGGCTTTAGACAAAGTAGAAAGCTTTCGCATTTATTATGACGACTGGGGTGCCAGAGCTTATCTATTTGCCGGTGTGGATGAAAATGTATACGAACCCGTAAGAAATCTGGAAATATCGGATACTAATTTATATATCGATGCGGATGCCTTTAGAAAAATGGGAGGGAAGTATATTTTTTCCCGTCTTAAGATAACAAATGTGGACGAGCTGAAGCTTCATCTGCGCGGCATCTATACCGATACTTCTTCCCCATACACAATTTACCTATATGAAGCAAATTGAAAGGATTTATATTTAACATGAAAAATTATATAAAAATAGCACGCCCAGACCATTGGATCAAAAATCTATTTATCATACCCGGTGTTATAGTGGCTCTTCTTATATTTGGAAGAGATATTCAAAACTTTCTTACCATACACCTTTTTATCGGATTCCTTGCTACCTGTTTTATTTCTTCTGCCAATTATGTAATTAACGAATGGCTGGATGCAGATTTCGACAAGTATCATCCTATAAAAAAGAACCGTCCGGTAGTAATAAACAGCTTAAATTTCTCTTATGTTATGCTGGAATACGCATTGCTTATCCTGCTTGGATTAAGTCTTTCACTTTTTATTAATCCGTATTTTGTTCTTATAGAAATTTGGCTTTTAATCATGGGATTTTTATATAATGTAAAACCTTTTCGGACAAAGGATATTCCTTATGTGGACGTACTTTCAGAATCGATAAATAACATTATCCGTCTTTTACTCGGCTGGTTTATTATTACGGATCATTATTTTCCGCCCATAAGCATTCTTATCGGTTACTGGATGTGCGGAGCTTTTCTCATGTCAGTAAAAAGATATGCTGAATTTAAAATGATCAATAACCCTGAGACAGCAGGCTTATACCGAAAATCATTCAGGCATTATACCGAAAAATCACTTTTATGCTCCTCTCTTTTTTACAGCATGTGCGCTACGGTCTTCACCTCTATTTTTATTATTGAATACCGTATAGAATATGTGCTGGCGCTTCCTATGCTTATCGGTTTATTTGTACTTTATTTTTACCTTTCGTTCAAGGAAGATTCGGTTGTTCAGAAGCCGGAAAAGTTATACAAGGAAAAATCCTTATTATTTTATCTGCTTGCTTTTATCATTATATTGTTTATCTTGACCTTTGTTGATATCCCGGTTATGACTGAATATTTTAGAATCCAGAAGTTATAGCTTTGACTCGATATCAGGATGTAACGACAGTAATCATTATTCGGTTATGAAAGGAAGAAGGTAATTACAAATATGAGAAATAAGAACGCTATTTTTATAAATAAGCATTTAGCTGAATATCATGCCGTCATTCTCGATGTAGACGGAACACTATACAGCCAGCCCTCTTTACGCTTTTTTATGGCAATTGACCTTCTTAAATTTTACCTCTCTCATCCGCTTCGTATGAAAGAGCTGTTTATCATAAAAAAATACCGATTTGTCAGAGAAAATTGGGCGAACCTTGCCTCTGAATCCATAAGAACTTCTTTTTCCATAGAGGAAATGCAATATACATATGTGGCAGAACAGATGAATACCTCTCCCGGACATGTACAGGAACTTATTTTATACTGGCTCCATAAACAGCCCCTTAAACTGATTGCGAAATACAGGGATTCCAAGCTTATAGACTATATGAAATCATTACGGGAAAATGGAACGACCATTGTCATTTATTCAGATTATCCGGCAAAAGAGAAATTAGACGCTCTGGGCATCTGTCCGGATTATGTTTTTTGCTCCTCTGATGTAGCAATAAATTGTATGAAGCCTGATCCAAAAGCAATGTATGTCATATTGGAAAAGCTTCATGAGATTCCGGAAAATGTTGTAATGATTGGAGACCGTTATTCAAAAGACGGCCTTGCGGCCGAAAATGCAGGAATGGATTTTGTAATTCTGGAAAAATTCGTATCCCGGCGTATAAGTCTATATCAACAGTTATTCATAAGATAGATTTTTTTATAGGTTTGGGATTGCAAAATGTTGTTTTAAAATTCCCTTCACTTATATTAAAGAAAAAGTGAGGGGGCTGGACAACCCATAACACTAAGATTTATTCCCTTGATTTTATTTGCTTTGGCGTATACACTAAAAATTATAGATTCAAAATGGAAGAATATAAATGTTTGATTATATAATCGAAAATAATATAAGGAGGAGGAACTTGGCCTACACTATTTTACTAATTGACGATGACAAAGAACTATGCGCTTTAATTAAACAAAGCATAATGAGAGAACAAATACACTCTGATTGTTGCTACTCCGGTACAGACGGACTTGCTCTCCTTGAAAAAAACGATTATCAGCTTATTCTTTTAGATGTGATGATGCCGGGAATGGACGGTTTCCAGACCATGGAGAAAATAAGAGAGAAAAGCAGCATACCCATTCTGATGCTCACTTCTAAAAATGACAGTATGTCAAAAGTACAGGGACTGCGTTCCGGTGCCGACGACTATTTAACGAAACCATTTGATATGGAAGAACTGATTGCTCGAATTATTTCTTTGATACGCAGATACACACGCTTTAGTTTAACAGCCAATTATTCGCAGCCCCTTGTTTACAAAGGGCTGACCATAGACGTTGATAGCCGAAGTGTGACCACGCAAAACGGTACATTTGAGTTGCCGCCAAAAGAATTTGATCTGTTGCTCTTTTGCGCTAAAAATCAGGGGAAGATTCTAACGAAGCAGCAGATTTACGAGGAGGTTTGGGGTGAGCTTTATGTCTATGATGACAGTAATATTATGGCTATCATCAGCAGACTTCGTAAGAAGATAGAACCCGACCCCGGAGCGCCGTTGTATATCCAAACAGTAAAGGGAATTGGCTATCGTTTTAACAAGGAGGTATAGGCTATGCTTCTGGATGTGATTTTGGGCATATTATTTTGCCTTGCCCTCTTGCTTAGCATTGTGTGCTGTACAAAGCTAATGCGTGTAAAACGGAAGCTTAGCGACATGGCAGAAGCTTTGAGTGATATTCAGGCCGGAAACGGAAATCGAAAAATCCTTGCAGCAGACAATGAGCTGACAGCAGAGCTCTCATTTAAAATGAATGAAATTGTATATGCCTATGAAGAACAGCTTTCACAGCTGCGGTCTGCAGACGAAACGAATCGTCAGCTTATGACCAGCCTTTCCCATGATGTTAGGACACCTCTTACAACCCTGCTGGGTTACTTGGATGCTGTTCATAGAGGGGTTGTTAGCGGAAAAGCGCGTGAGGATTACCTCGAAATTTCGAGGCGAAAAGCACATGATCTAAAAGAATATATTGATGTTTTATTTGACTGGTTTAAGCTCAACTCCAGTGAATTTTCTTTATCTATAGAGCGGACAGAGCTTGCGGAACTAACCCGCAATATCCTCAAAGACTGGATTCCTATTTTTGAGGAAAAAAATCTAATCTATGAAATTGAGCTTCCAGAAAAACCGTTGCTCACAAGAGTGGATTTGGATGGTTATGCCCGCATCATTAATAATTTAGTTCAGAACGTTATAAACCATAGTCAGGCGACACAGATCAAAATTGAAATGGTAAAACAAGAAAGTAATATTGAAATCTGTATTATGGATAACGGAATCGGAATTGAGAAAGCGGATTTACAGCATATTTTTCAAAGGCTGTACAAATGTGATAAAGGGCGTTCGAATAAAGGAAGCGGATTAGGCCTTGCTATTGTCCGACAGATGGTGGAACAGATGGACGGTCGAATTACGGTACAAAGTGAGCCGAACCAATATACAAATTTCACTGTTTTCTTTCCTTTAGATGCCTGAAAGAAACCCTGTCTATCGGCAGGGTTTTTTAATTGCAAGGTTAATACAAGGTTGCGGCAAGGTTAATGCAAGATTGATATGATAAACTGATTCCGGTAAGAAAAGGAGGTTCTTCATTTGAGTGATTTTATCATTGAAACAAAAAATCTCACCAAACAATATGGTGAGCAGAAAAGTGTTGCAAATTTGAATATCCATGTGAAAAAGGGACGCATCTATGGTTTGCTCGGCAGAAATGGTGCAGGGAAAACCACGGCCATGAAAATGCTCTTAAATCTGACGAGGCCTACTTCCGGAGAAGTTCAAATTTTCGGCAAAAGCATTCATGGAAACGAAAAGAAAATTCTGCCCCGCATCGGCAGCCTAATCGAAGCGCCGGGATTTTATCCGAATCTGACAGGTACAGAGAACCTGAAAATTTTTGCACAGCTCAGAGGTGTTTCCAAACGTACCGCTGTCAAAGACGCATTAGAGGTTGTTGGGCTCCCCTATGGCGATAAGAAGCTGTTTGCCCAATACTCTCTCGGCATGAAGCAGCGTTTAGCGATTGCCCTTGCAATTATGCACGATCCGGAGCTGCTGATTTTGGACGAGCCGATCAATGGGCTTGACCCCATCGGAATTGCAGAAGTGCGCTCGTTTATCCGGGATTTGTGCGACAAAAAGGGAAAAACGATTTTGATTTCCAGCCATATTCTTTCGGAAATAGCGCTTTTAGTTGATGATGTCGGCATTATAGATCACGGTGTACTGCTGGAAGAAGAAAGCCTTGCGGAGTTAGAAGAAAAGAATGGGAAGTACATCCATTTTATCGTTTCTGACACAGCACAGGCTGCCAGAATCATGGAGAGAAACTTCGGAGCCAAAAACTTTACTGTGGAAAATGACCACAGCCTGCGCTTATATGATAACAATTTTTCTGTAGCTGCCCTTAACCGAGCTTTTATTGAAAACGGATTGGAGGTATCGGAAGCTCACACCTGTGAAGATACCTTGGAGGATTACTTCAAGCGTATAACCGGAGGTGAGGGCATTGCGTAATCTGCTTTTAAGTGAAATGAAGAAATTCAAGAGAAAGAAAATATTTCTATTTGGACTATTGGCGGCCATCATTTTCCCTCTTTTTAATGCTGTATTACTGTCAGATTCCAATTTTGCAAGTGTCCAGTCCGGAGTCAGAGAGGATAACGCCTTTCTACTTTTAATGCCCCTGCTGATTATCTTGGCGGCTAATCTGTTTTTTGTCGAGCAGGACAATGATACGTTGAAAAATCTGCTTTGCATACCGGTATCAAAAAATCAATTGGTTCTTGTAAAGCTATTGGTTTTGCTCATTTTTTCAGTTGCATTTCAGTTAATGGGTTTTGCAGTAAGCACAGCAATCGCTGTTTCTCAAAACATCCCGCTGACTGATTTTGCTTTTCAGCTTACGCTCACAGCCTCATCCGGAATACTCATGTGGGCTGCTGCGCTTCCCTGCATTGTGCTGGTTGTATGGTTTAATAAAAGCTATATTCTCTCGGTGATTATCGTGTTCTTTTACACCCTGCTAAATTATGTGATGCATTTTAGCGATGCGATTATGATGCAGCCTTTAGGGATAAATGCCGGAACCCTTATGCCCGTTCCTATGATTTTTCGGTGGCTGTACCAGTTTTACACCCCCACTGGCCAAATCCAGACGGAATTTTACAATCGATTCAGTCAATATTTTGTACCGTCATCTGTATGCTTTGGTGTGCTTTTATTGGAAGCCGCCGTTTGTATTTATTTGATGATCCGCATCTATCGGCGCAGAGAAATTTGAGGAAGGAAGGTATCTTTCATGTTTCGTATTATAAAAGCTGAATTTTTAAAATTAAAGAGATTTCATATTTTGCTCATAGGCCTTATTGGAATGACTCTCCCGGCAATTTTGTCTGTATTCACGCAGGCAGTCGCCACGCCGGAGGGCACAACACAGAATTTTGGCTTTTCCGCTCTTTTTAACAGTACCATTTGGAATAGCGCAACAATTTTTATGCCTGTTATTTTTACATTGCTAGGCGGCTATCTTATCAATCGGGAATACACAGATAACACGCTTAAAATTATTTTTCCTGTTCCGGTAAGCTTTCAGCGCCTGCTGTTCGGTAAACTGCTGACCATAGGAATCTTAAGTTTACTGTTTGGATTTTACAGTTATACAGTAACGTTGGTCATCGGATTGCTGTACGGTCTTTCAGGACTGAATGCCGGAATTTTATTTACCGGTTTTTTGCAAATGCTCGGAATATCACTTTTTACCTATATCGCCATTCTGCCGATTATCGCATTCACCAGCAGGAAACCGGGAATTTATATGGGCGGTGTTATCGTAGCATTTCTATTCGGCTATAGCGCCATGTTCATAAAAAATGTAACACTACGAAGTCTTTACCCTATCCTTTCAGGGCTGGCAGTTATGAGGTTCGACACGGGAACATTCATGAATACTTCTGAGCCCGAGAATTTTACTTTATCCTTATTATCTTTGACTGCCATGCTTTTGCTTTCAATTATAATTGTGACACTTATAAAGCCATCACAGGCAGCTACCAAGCGAAAAAAAGCCAAGGCAGCAGGGCTGTTCCAAAGACGAAGTCTTTAGAATATACAATCGTGACATCCCAATCCTATAGTATAAAAAGCAATCCCCGCAGCAAAAGCAGTTAATTATGCTTCTTGCCCGCAGGGATTACTTTTCATATGGCTTATATATTATTTATGTTTTGTAATTTCAGATATAAATATCACACCTTAAAGCGGTATCCTACTCCCCAAATTGTTTCAATATACTGAGGCTTTGCCGTATCGTATTCAATTTTCTCGCGAATCTTTTTAATGTGGACAGTTACCGTAGCTATGTCACCGATGGAATCCATATCCCATATTTCGCGGAACAGCTCTTCCTTAGTAAATACATGGTTAGGATTCTCCGCTAAGAAGGTGAGCAGATCGAATTCCTTTGTCGTAAAGGTCTTCTCCTCATTGTCGATGTAAACCCTTCTTGCCGTCTTATCAATGCGTATCCCTCGAATTTCCACAATATCGTTTGTCTTCTGCGTAGAACCTACAAGTCTGTCATATCTTGCCATGTGCGCTTTTACTCTCGCTACCAGCTCGCTGGGGCTGAAAGGCTTTGTCATATAGTCATCCGCGCCGAGGCCAAGTCCTCTTATCTTATCGATATCATCCTTTTTTGCGGAAACCATAAGGATGGGAATATTTTTTTCTTCCCTGATTTTCTTGCATACCTCGAAGCCGTCGATTCCTGGAAGCATCAGGTCGAGAATAATTAAATCGAAATTTCCGCTCAAGGCTTTTTCGAGCCCTTTATCTCCCGTATGCTCGATTTCCACTTCGAAGTCGCTCAGCTCTAAATAGTCTTTTTCTAAGTCAGCAATCGCTTCTTCATCTTCTACAATCAAAATTTTGCTCATATTCAACTACACCTTTCTATATGTTTTATTCTTTCCCTCTTTGGTTCTGTGTTATTCCTTTACTTCACGGTACTTTCTGAATACGAAGTGCAGGCACGTGCCTTCGTTCTCCTTACTCGTTGCCCATATATATCCACCGTGGTCTTCCACGATTTTCTTTACAATTGATAAGCCGATCCCGCTCCCGCCTTTGGAAGAGTTCCTGGAAGCATCCGTACGGTAAAAACGCTCAAAAATGTTCGGCAGGTCTTTAGCCGCGATACCTTTTCCGTTGTCCTCTATCTCGATCCGGATAGAATCCACTTCATCCAAAATGTGAATGTCGATGACACCTTTTTCCTTATCCAGATATTTCACGCTGTTGCCAATGATATTACTGATTACCCGCTTTAGCTGTTCCGGGTCCGCAATAATCATCGTATCCGGAGAAACTAAGTTAAAATAATTAAGTTCGATATTTTTCGATTCAAGATCCAGTCCCACCTCTTCGATGCAATCCCCAAAGTAGTCCGCCACATTGATGCGATGGAAATGATAGGGCACCCGGTTAGAATCGATTCCCGAGTAAACTGTCAGCTCGTTGATCAGACGATCCATATCATTAGCCTTGTTATAAATGGTCTTAATGTACTTATCCATTTTCTCAGGAGTATCCGCAACGCCGTCCATGATACCTTCTACATAGCCCTTTATCGCAGTGATGGGGGTCTTCAAATCATGGGAAATATTGCTGATCAACTCCCTGTTCTGCTTCTCATGCTCGAATTTTTCATCCGTAGTCTCCTTCAGACGCAGCCGCATGTCTTCGTAATTTTTATACAAATCCCCTATTTCACCTTTGTTATCCGTATTCAGCATATAATCCAGGTTGCCGCTGGCAATGCTCTTCATCGCCATATTCAGTTCGTTTACCGGAAGGAACACACCCATATGAATCCAACGGGTAAGCATTACGCTGGTAAACAGCAGTATCAGTATAATAGCGATGAACATATCTATCAAAAGCTGTTTTGATATTAGAGTGTGTATCTTGGTAATGATAAAAAAGCTTCCCTCCGTACCGTCGGAAAAGGTAAAATCCAACTGCTTTACCAGCTTTTCCATGCTGTTATAATAATAGCCCGCATCATGACTTTCATTCGCATATCCGTACGCGGGGAGAATGTTGAATATCTTATCCGCCGCTGCCGTATTTCCCGCATAATATAGCCGGTCGCCCTTACGGACAAGAATATAGGAGGCTTTATCTTCTATTCCTTTATTGATATCATTAAGATAAGCAGTATCTTCTAATTTCGCCTCATCTATGGCTATCTGCCGCTTCACTTCTTTAAAAACCTTCTCCGAAATCTGCTCGAAGGTCTGTGCAGGGTCTGACATCATCGTATAGTCGACGTTCACCATCCCGATTTCCCGCTGTGCATTCATCAAATATCCTCCGATACTTATGAATGCCAAGGCTGTCAGCATCAGAGGCAGAAATACAATTGTAAGAAACGTAACTAACAATCTCGTCTTAAACTTCATAGTTATTTCCCCTGCATTTTATTTATCATTACGATGTCGGGGTCAAAAGGTATTTTGCCCCTAGTATCATTATTACGATTATAGCACATGATAGTCTCTTATATTATAAAAAGAACGGTAGAAACTTATTAAATCTTTGTAAAATAATTCACTATTTAGTATTTTTAAGTGTTATAATATTAAAGTTATAATATTTATCAAATAGTCTTGACATGATAAATTTCTTTGTTATAATAAAAATAGTAATCATTACTAATTTTGAAGGAGTAGTAAATGGCAGTTAAATACAGCAGGCAGCGGGAGGTCATTAAAGATTTCCTTTGCACAAGAAAAGATCACCCCACTGCGGACATGGTATACATGAATGTCCGGCAGCAATATCCTAATATAAGTCTAGGTACCGTATACCGCAATCTGACGCTTCTCACCGAACGGGGAGAAATACGGAAGATTAGCGTGGGCGACGGCGTAGATCATTTTGACGCGGACACCTCTCCCCACAATCACTTTATTTGCAAGCGATGCGGGAGCGTTATCGATTTGGAGATGGAGAGCATCGAACATATTTCCGAGTCTGCGCGTCAGAATTTTGATGGATACATCGAGGGCCATGTTACTTATTTTTATGGCTTATGCGGTGACTGCTGCAAGACTGATCCTTCATGAATCTTATGGGATGATTGACTAAATTACCGATGGCGATTATGGTAAGCAATTGAAACAGAAACAAAACATGGAGAAAAAAAGGAGAACTGAATTATGAAATTTGTATGTCAAGTATGTGGTTATGTTCATGAAGGAGATGCGGCACCGGAAAATTGCCCTATTTGTAATGCACCAGCTTCCAAATTTACTCAGCAGAGCGACACTATGACATGGGCTGCCGAACACGTAGTAGGCGTTGCCCAGGGCGTTAGTGAAGATATTTTAATGGACTTAAGAGACAACTTCAAGGGAGAATGTTCCGAGGTCGGCATGTACTTGGCGATGTCAAGAGTTGCACATAGAGAAGGCTATCCTGAAATCGGTTTATATTGGGAAAAAGCAGCATGGGAAGAAGCAGAGCATGCTGCAAAATTTGCTGAATTGTTAGGCGAAGTAGTAACTGATTCCACGAAGAAAAACCTGGAGATGAGAGTAGAGGCTGAAAACGGAGCAACCGCAGGCAAATTCGATCTTGCGAAACGCGCAAAGGCTGCTAACCTCGATGCAATACATGATACTGTTCATGAAATGGCTCGTGACGAGGCCAGACATGGCAAGGCATTTGAAGGGCTTCTGAAGAGATACTTTGGCTAAATCGAATTTTGAAGCGTTCGAAAATCTGTTAAAGAAACATATTAGATAATAAGAAATTGTTTTAAAGTTGCATAATATAGAGATTTTAAAGAGGATGGTCCTTAAGGTCATCCTCTTTTTTGAGGAGATTATTAATATAAAATAGAAATTTAATCAAACACTTTAAATAAATGTTTGCTTTTTAATAGACAATACTATATCTTTGTCGTATTATATGCTTATCCTTTGATATAGGAGACAACTAATCATGAACAGAAAAATACTACCCGTTCGATGGCAATATGAGAATATCATAATAAGGGAGGCCACGATACGGGACGAAGACAAACTGATACAAATATGCAATAGTTGGGAAGATAAAGAAGAAGTCGAGGGTCATACATTCAGTGACGATTATATTCATAACTGCTTAGAGGGGAAGTTTAATCTGCCTCCTTTAGACGATGCTGATAATAAGTATTGCTCATTTAAAGTAATAGAAGATCAGGACCGGCAGGTTATAGGTTTATTGGATATTTATCATGGATATCCAGACAAAGAATGTCTATGGATCGGCTTATTTATCATGGATAAGCAATTTCAAGGAAATGGATTGGGAACAGCAGCAATAAAATCATTATTGGAAGAGGCTGCGGAAAAAGAATGGAAAGCTTGTGGCCTTGGTGTCTATCTAAAAAATCTGAAGGGTGTAAGCTTTTGGATACATAACGGATTTAAAGAAATCGGAAATATCTATGGAGAAAAGCATCTATCTTCCGATTTCTTTCCTTTAATTTCTTTATTTCGAAAACTATCATAAATTTAATCTTCCGCTTTTACTTTATTCACGAATATGCTAAAGTGAAGTTGCAGCAAATCCACAAATCAGAAACATGAAGGGGAAAGGTTGAAAGAAAAGAGCTTTCAACTACAGATTCCCTGTCCTCCAAAACAGACATGGGGCATAAATATGCAAATTAAAAAGATAGAAAAATTCATTGATAAGCAAAAGATAAGCTTTATATCTTCCATAGACAGCGGCAGCTTTCCGAACGTAAAAGCAATGCTAATGCCAAGAAAAAGAAATGGCCTTAAAGAATTTTATTTTTCGACAAATACTTCATCCATGCGTGTCCAACAATATAAAAACAATCCCAATTCTTGTATCTATTTCTATCATAAGGGACTGATAAAGTACATCGGTGTAATGTTAGTCGGTAAAATGGAAATTTTAACAGATCAACAATCAAAAAATATGCTCTGGAAAAAAGGAGACACCATGTTTTATAAAAGAGGCGTAACAGACCCTGATTATTGTGTCTTAAAATTTACCGCTCATAGCGGCAGATACTATTGTGACTTAAAGACTGAAAGCTTTGAAATATAGAATATATGGAGCTCGAAACGAAATGGCAGAACAGTATTTTGAAAAACTGATAATAGAAAAGAAGGAACTGGAATGGCTATATGTTCCCGATGTTGTATATTGCGAATACGAAGGAATCAAAAGACATTTGCAGTTGATAATACCATATATGCGCCAATGGAATGAGAACAAGAAATACCCGTTAGTGGTATTTATCCCCGGATCGGCTTGGCATAAGCAGGAAATGTATAATAGCATACCGGCTTATGCAGAGCTTGCCAAAAGAGGCTTTGCGGTAGCTCTGGTACAATATAGGGAGTCGGAATTAGCCCTTTTCCCCGCACAAGTGATTGATGCTAAGAATGCAATTCGCTTTATTCCTTCTTTAGCAGAACAGTTTCATATCGATATAGACAACATTTTTATTGCAGGAGATTCCTCCGGCGCGCATATTGCACTTTTGACTGGATTAACAGCCTCATATGGGGAACTGGACTCCGATTTTCAAAATGGAATCTCTTGTGCAGTGAAAGGCATTATCAGCTATTATGCTCCAACGGATCTGTTTCTTTCGGAAGGAAGCGGACCGATTGAGGACTTGCTGGGTACAGAGAACGTGAACAATGTTCCTGACCTTACGAAAAGTGCCTCTTGTAGAACGTATATTTCCCGCGAAAGGGCGATTCCCCCCATCCTCATGTTTCATGGCACAGAGGATGGCCTTGTTTCTGTCGAGCATAGCCGCAGTTTATTTCATTGCTTAAAACAATTCGATAAAGAGGTTTCATATTATGAAATAGAAAATGAAGGCCACGGCGGTGCATCCTTTTGGGGAAAAGATATTCTCGACATCGCAGAGAAATTTATTAAAGAGTCAATGCTCTGGTCAAGTTTGTGATGCGTTCCGTACAATCGGCTTCCCTCGTTTCCCTTTTCCTCCAATCATCCGAAAGAGGGAAATATACTTTATCATTAACAGTGCTCCCCATATCCCATTTTCCGTTCTGATTCTTATTTGCTTCGAGCCATTTCAAGACAAATTTAAGCTTCACATTGCTTGTTTTGTATCTTGCAATCAGCTCCACAGCAGCGAGGTAATGGCTGGCCGCCTTGCTTTCGAATACTTGTGGTGGTATAATGATTTTTTTATCATATATATAATAAATTCCTTTTTCCTCATTCAGGATATATTCCACAAAAGCTTTCTCCGTTTTTTTATCCAGACAATCAACCAGAAGTGCAATTGGATAGAAGTTTGTAAAATTAATCAGTCTTCCTCCTTTGGGCTTTAATCCCAGTTCCTCATGATAAGCACTTACATATTCATCGTGATTGTACTTGCCGTCTGCAAAAGCAGCAGAAATAATCTTCCCCCATTGCCCCGCTACCGCATTGGCTGCAATATTGTCTTTTGTAAAGACCCTTATCCAGGCAGATAGTATGAGGCTCGTAAATATATTCCAGTCATGCAGCTTTTCTCTTCTGTCAGGTATCTCATTTTTACCTGTCAGACAATCATCCATATAGGAAACCGCTTTTCTTATACATTCATCCTCTATCGTATAGCCTAAATACATCAGCCGTCTTAATGCCTGCTCCGTAGTTATCTTTGAATGATAGAACTGAGAAAGAGAGTGGAACCACCCCCACTTCCCATCTTCCTCTTGTAATGAGATTATTTGCTTCGCCCATTTCGAATCCTTATGCAAGCTCAGTACCTCCCGGGTTTTAAAGCTAAACTATTATTTCAGATTGTGTTCTATGATATATTCATTTGTCATTGCTATAAACTCATTTTCCACATCCATAAAATTTCTAAGCCCCAGATCAGGCGCCGCATGTAAGCGAGGCGCTTCTATCCGTTTTCCTCCTGCTATCAGCTCTGAAAGCTCACTTTCCAGCATCTGATCGTCGATTTGCTTAACCTGTGCGTTCTCCTCTTCACTTAAATCTCCCAATCCGAATTTCCGGAAGATCGTATCCATGATTCTCTCTTCAATTTCCAGATAATTCGTCAAATACCTTTTTACCGGACGGATAATATCCGAAATATATGCTTCGCTGGCATCGTGAAGCAGACATGCGAGAATTACGCGCTTTGTCCATCCTCTGGCTTCCGCTTCCTTCGCACAATTAATAGAATGCTGACCCACGGAATAAAAATATTTCAAATGCCCGCCGCCTCTGCAGATCAGGCTTAGTGCGTGGCCTATATCCTCTATGAGAATGTCTTTTTCTTCTATTTCCATAGGATTAAACTGCAATCCACTGTATGTGTTCATTTTATCTCTCATAAAATTTCCTCCCGGACGTTTCGTTACTGTTCACTCCGTTCACAGTAACTCATGATTTCTGCATTTAAATTCGCTTCGCGAAGCAGAAATCATCTCCTGAATCATGTTCTTACACAGCTTAACAGCAAGTGTTAAGCTGCTGCGTGAACAGTAACGGCGTTTCATCATATTATTTTCCTATTATCACTACTTCTTGTAAAAGTATTTTACCATATTTTTCTGATTTAGTTCCAAATTACATTTTTCTAGTTTTATTTTTTATATTTATCCTCCTTCGATTTAATTTTTATTATTTAATATTTCAATTTATATTTATTTCACTGTTCTGTTTTAGGCAAAATATTAGCGATAGATTATTGACAATTTCCTATCACATGTTATATTGATGATGGGAAATTTATAATATTCTATCACATGAGAATCCATTAAGAAAGAAGGTAGTTAATTATCAATGGATATCAATCATGTGGAATACTATTTAAATGACGTTAAAAAATCAATCCGTTCAGGATGCTGCCGGATAGCTTTGAATAGCTGTCGGCAGAAAAACAGACTTTTATTTACCGAATATGTCATCGACGAAGCCAAAAGCAAGGAAATCCTGCTCAGTCTCAATGCTTATGATTTTTCTGAAGCAGTTCAAAATGAACATTCCGGGTTTGGACATGAATGGCTGTACATTTTCGGTAAGAATGTAAAGCTGCTGCTGCGTTTCGGCATTTGTGAGGAAAACGTTCCTCTATACATAAAACTCAATAAATTGGAAAATCGATTCCTTATTGTCGTATCCTTTCATAAGCAAGAATATCCCTTGGATTACGCTTTCAAAAAATAGGTTAATAAATATTATTAATTCAGGAAAAAATGGAGGAATTCCATATGGCCGATATAAAAAGAATAGATTTTTGCATCGAATGCAGAAAAGACACCGAATACATCTTGAAAAAAATCATGCAAAAAAGGACAGTGAAAGACAAAGAATATGAATACGAGACATTAGCAGCATATTGTTCTAAGTGCGGGAACGAAATGAACGTTCCCGGACTGCTTGACTACGCTTTGAAAGCCTTTGATGAACAGTACCGCAGGCAGGAGGACATCATTTCCATAGATGACATTAAAAAACTAATGGATCTATATCATCTGGGGAAAGCTCCTCTGTCCTTGGCCCTGGGCTTCGGCGAAATCACCGTGACCCGTTATTTGGAAGGTCAGATGCCAACTAAGGCTTATTCCGATATTATGAAGGAAGCATTATCCTCTCCCGGATATATGGAAGAACTGCTGATCGCGAATGCTGAAAAATTGGGCAATTCTACTTATAAGAAATCAATGAAAGCTGTTTCCAACCTCAAGGACTTGTTCAATATTTCTGACGAAATGCGTATGGCCATTGCTCATGTTTTTAATGAAGTTCAGGAGATCACACCACTGGCCCTGCAAAAAATGCTTTATTTCATTCAGGGCATCCATCTGGCACTTTTCAATGAGGAACTCTTCAAAGAGGATTGCCGCGCGTGGATACATGGGCCGGCTTATAGAGAGATATACAACATTTTTAAAGACTTCAAATATAACCCTATTGAAGACAACCGTTTCTCACTATTTACTGTAAGGAATAAAGAGCTTAGCCCGGACGGAAAGAAGGTAATCGGTCTCGTATCTGACTGCTTTGGAATATACAGCGGAAAAGTTCTGGAATCGGTCACACACAAAGAAAAACCCTGGCGAGATGCCAGAATAGGGCTAAATGAGACCGAGCCTTCTAACAGAATCATTCCGAAGGCAATTATGAAAGCTTATTTTAAAGATATGGCGATGCACTATGACATAGACACAGAGGAAGGCTTAAGCCAATATATCAGAGACAAGGCCGGATTCACGGAGGTAAGGTAAATCAATGGATATAAAATCGTTCTGGAAAGAGGTATTAAGGCAAAATGCTGGAGAGATCAGAAAATACTTTATGAAAGATGCCTATATCAACTGGCATTGCACTAATGAACATTTTAATGTGGAGGAATACATTAAGGCAAACTGTGAATATCCCGGAGAATGGGACGGCATCGTCGAGCGAATCGAGGAGCTTGGCAATCTGATAATTACCGCTGTGAATGTCTATACGGCCGATAAAAGCTTTTCCTTTCATGTCGTGTCTTTTTTCAGAATCAAAGACGGCAAAATAGCTTCTCTCGACGAATATTGGGGTGACGACGGTTCTGCCCCGCAGTGGCGCTTAGATAAGCATATCGGTCTCCCTATTGCTTCTCCTGAATAAAATAAAAGCAGACTTTTAACTTGCCATATGCTATAATCGGTGTAAAATAAGAACAAATATTATATGTATATTCTGTTTCTAACTATAAACCTATAAGCAAAGGAGACTATATGGAAAAAATAGCCAGCTTTACCATCAATCACTTAAAATTACAGCCCGGCGTATATGTATCCCGTAAGGATGTCGTGGGAGAGAATACGATTACCACCTTCGATTTAAGAATGACTGCTCCCAATGAAGAGCCGGTTATGAACACTGCGGAGATGCACACCATAGAGCATTTAGCCGCTACCTTTCTGCGTAATCATGCGGATTATAAGGATAAGACCATTTACTTCGGTCCCATGGGATGCCGCACCGGATTCTATCTCCTCTTAGCAGGAGACTATTCTTCCAAAGATATCGTCGCTCTGGTAACTCAAATGTACGAGTTCGTGCGCGATTTTGAAGGCGACGTACCGGGCGCCAGTGCAAAGGACTGCGGGAATTACCTGGATATGAACCTCAATATGGCGAAGTATCTCGCGAGAAAATACCTCGACAACGTTCTGTACCATATCGACGACAGCCGCTTAATTTACCCGCAATAAGCTGTTTGAGAATTCAAATACGAAAGGATAACTTTTTAGATAATGAATAAAATAGGAATTATAGGTGCCATGGAACTGGAAGTGGAAACCTTAAAAGAAAAAATGACGATAAATAATATCGTCAAAAAAGCCTCCATGGACTTCTATGAGGGAATACTTAACGGCGTCAGTGTGGTAATCGTCCGCAGCGGCGTCGGCAAGGTCAATGCCGGCATCTGCGTTCAGATTCTGGCAGACTTATTTCAGGTCACCCATATTATTAATACCGGTGTAGCGGGCTCCCTCAATGCGAAAATAGACATCGGAGATGTTGTTGTTTCAACCGATGCCATGTATCACGATGTCGATGCCACCATATTCGGTTATCAGCCCGGGGAAATTCCCCAGATGGGACAGCGCGAATTTATCGCAGATAAGGCTTTAGTCGAACTGACCCAGACCGTCTGCGCCAAAGTGAATCCCGATATTCATATATTCTCAGGAAGAGTTGTCAGCGGCGACCAGTTCGTCAGCGATAAATCCGTAAAAGAACGTCTGGTAAATGTATTCGGAGGCTTCTGCACCGAAATGGAGGGAACAGCGATTGCTCAGGCCGCTACCTTGAACAGCATACCCTTTGTTATCATACGTGCTATTTCCGACAAGGCCGACGAGGCTGCTGAGATGGATTATCCTGCCTTCGAGCGGAAAGCTGCCGCCGACTGCGCCAAGCTCGTGGCACATATGATTCAAAAGATATAACCATTGTTTGACAAGATCTTATCCGACCGTGTGTGACCTTGTCAAACGATGGTAATCATAGATTTACGATATTTCTATCCTTTCCATTTAAGAAGGCTTCTATGTTCTTGTATGTCTCTTCTACAACGCGATTTCTCGCTTCTGTGCTTGCCCATGCGAGATGGGGTGTGATGATCAGCTTATTGCTGTCCATGACTGCGCTTAGAGGATTCTCATCCCGCATAGGTTCAGTACCGGTTACATCCAGCCCGGCCCCCGCAATCATGTCCTGCGTCAATGCCGTATGGAGATCGGTATCATTCACTACGGGACCTCTCGCTACATTGATGAGAACGGCCGTTTTTTTCATCTTCTTAAGCGCTTCCAAATCAATCAGGTTCCTCGTCTTGTCGCTCAACGGACAATGAATCGAAAGAAAATCGGACTCATGAAGCAAATCGTCGAAAGTTACCCTCTCATAATCCTTGCAAGAGCTATTTCCCGACGCGGAATAAAAAATGACCTTACAGCCGAACGCCTCCGCTATCTGCGCCACCTTTTTCCCGATATTTCCCATACCGATAATTCCCCATGTCTTTCCCTCTAACTCCGTAAAAGGAAGGTCAAAATTGGAAAACCTGCTTTGGCTTGCATATTCTCCGGATTTTACATATTCGTCATAATGCCGGAGCTTCTCCAATACATAGAAGCAAAGGGCGAAAGTATGCTGTGCTACCGCTGCCGTAGAGTAGTTCACCACATTGGCAACATTGATTCCTCTCTTCCTGCAATAATCTAAGTCTACGTTATCATAGCCGGTGGCAAGCTCGCAGATCAGCTTTACGCTCTTCGCATCCTTCAGTGTACCTTCATTCAGAGGAGCTTTATTCGCAATGATAATTTCCGCAGCTTCTATCCTGGCAGCTACCTCTCCCGGCAATGTATTGGGATATATCGTCACTTCGCCCAGTTCATTCAGACAATCAACCGATACATCCCTGCCTACCGTATCCCTCTCTAAAATTACGATTCTCATCTAAACAATCAGTCCCTTCTTCAAAGCCTGCGGCTTTGAGCCGCAGGCTAAAAAATCATTTATTATTTCTTTTTTCTTTCTTAATAATAACATATGCTGCCGCTGCTGTAACCACTAAAAGTACGATTAATATTAAAACAGTGACTGCAATGGACAGATTCAAGTCGCCGTGAGCAACCTGATAAGTGCCGATTAGACCGAATAAGATGAAGGCACCTGCGGAAACGAGCTTAACGGTTCTCTCCGGTATCTTCTTGCAAAGTATAATACCGATGATGATACCGATTCCGTCAGCTATGAGCATACCGGTTGTAGTACCTGTCAGTATCTCTAGCGGCGCCGCAGGGAATTTGGTCGCGATCGCTATGGTAGCGAGCTGCGTCTTATCTCCCATTTCCGCGATAAAAAAGGCAATTGCTACAGTTACCACCGCTCCGTATTTCGTAGTGCGGTTCTCCTCTCCCTCCAGTTTGTCACCCCGGATCGTCCAAAGCCCGAAGAAGATAAACGATAAAGAAGCAATGATCTGTATCCAAATCTGGATGGAATCGAAGCGGGTAATAAAATTACCAACGGCAACCGCTAAGCCGTGGTTCAAAATCGTGGCGATAAATACACCGAGCATTACTTTACCGGCCTTGTACTTCGTCGCGAAAGCCATAGCCAGCAATTGTGTCTTGTCTCCCATCTCGGCCAGCACTACTGCTCCGACGGCAAACAAAAAGGGCATCATTTGTGTGTTCATTTCATTCTCTCCTTACTATAATTGCTATAAATCATCCTCCTTTGCCCTTATAAAATATTGCAGGCCGCATGCATTTTTTCGAAAGCCGTACATTATTTACAGGACAAAAAAAACTTCTAACATATTTCTCAATAAAAAGAAATATGTTAAAAGTCTCATTACCTGAAAAAGGTTGCAAAACCAGACCGCCATGCGGTCAGCATGTTGATTTCGCACTAGAACTACTCCCTTTCAACCCTAACACCATACCATATGAAGACAAAGCTTGTCAAGCGCACAGGCACTTGAGTTTCCGTAAAATGTAATTTTTAAAAAATATAACTTCTCCTAAAGTACCAATCTGTCTTTTTTTTGAAAAATAAAAGGACAATACTTCGAATAGAGTCACCGAAACAAGCCCCGTGGGAACCGGACTTTGGGAGAAATATTATGTTATCTATTTATGCGATCAGCTTAAAGCAAAGTTGACGGTATGCAGGACGTTTTGTTCTGAACCAAAGCCTGACACCTTCTTTTGCATACGACAGTATACCAGAGATACCTTTCGCTAATCGGTAATAGCAGAATTGAACTTTTTCCTTTATAGGAGCTGCTGTCTGTATGATTGAAACTTTTAGGGCATTTGTTTCTGCTTTCATTGAAACCAGCGCAAGAAATGTCATACACATGGTAATGTAAAAATTTAGAGCATTGATTGCTTTCAGTTTCCGAACTCGGAAGTTTTCGAACTGGAAGACCTGTTTCTTGCAGCGGAAATATTCCTCGATGCGCCAGCGGGAGAAATAAAGTCTTGCAATCCGGATTACATCATCTCTGGATTTTAATTCTTTGTTCGTTGCGAGCATCATCGGATACTCTGTGATGCCATAGACAAGAACCAGAAAAATGTCTTTTCTGGATGCGGTGATCTGAACCTTCACATGGGATAGATAAGCCTCCCGTTTTTTACCTTTATAGAATACAGGTGTCGTGATTTTACCTTTCCGACGATTTCGAAGTTCTGTGGCAGCTACCCATTTGTTATGGAAAAGGAGCTTTCTTTTAGCAGTAAGCCGAATCACATAGTCCTGTTTTAATTCATCAAGCTTAAGGAACATCTTATTATCATCATAGCCCCGGTCCATAACAAAAGTAGCTTTTCCAAACATTGCTTTTCCACGCTCCATGGCATCGAAGGTAACGCTATTGACAGAGGTGAAGGTCTTTTCTTTTGAAGAATGGATTTTGGAGTAAATGCTGACAGGATGATTGTCTTTTGTCATGACACAGGCCTCTGTTACATGGTAGCCTTTCTCGTAGACATTTTTTGTTTTAGTACTTTTGGAACCATCCCTTACCATACCAAGAGCCTCAAACTTATATCCGTCAGGCTTGATGACGTCACTGTCATCGATATGGATTACCGGATCATCGGGCACCCATTTACGAACAGTTTGAAGATAAGAAAGTAAGGCTTGTTTGGAAGTCCCTTTATTTAAATGTCTGGTAAGGCGCTCAACACTGTTGACCTTTTTAGAGTCTTCGTGAAGTTGATCTGCAATATCAGTCAGAAGACAACTACCAGAAGCTAACATGCCATAGGTCATGTCCGAAGTAAACTTTTTGTCCGGTTTGGAAAGCTTACGGGATATTTTGTTTGAAAAAGATAAAATTTCACGTTTCAAAGTGTAGGTTTTTGTAGTAGAATTAAGCATGAGGAATCCCTTTCTTTATTGTTTAGTGTAGATTTTGTTTCGCAACTTAATTCTACTACAAAAGGACTGGTGATTCCTTATATTTTGGGCATTTTCTGAAAGTTGTTCATTGCATTACTAGTGAAACAAGGGGTTTGTGGATAAAACTACGAAAACTCAAGCACAGGCAATATTATCGCCACCATGAAACCGTAAGGCTGAATAGTAACATATTAACGCTGCACGCGGCCGGAAGCGTCTCCGCCAGCCAGCTTCTTAACCTCTTCCACACTCACCTGGTTGAAGTCTCCTTCTATGCTGTGCTTTAAACAGCTTGCCGCTACGGCGAACTCTATGCTCTCCTGTGCGCTCATATCCGCCAGGCTGGCATAAATTAATCCGGCTCCAAAGGAATCTCCTCCTCCCACGCGGTCTACGATGTGCATCGTATATTTCTTGCTGAAGTAGTACTCGCCGCCGCTATAGATCATTCCTGCCCAGTTATTGTCGTTGGCGGAAAGAGATTCCCTCAGGGTAATCGCTACCTTTTGAAATCCGAAGCGGTCAGCAAGGCGCTTTGCTACGTCCTTGTAGCCTTCATGGTTTACTTTACCCGTGGTAACATCGGTATCAGCCGCTTTTATGCCGAATACGTCACCGGCATCCTCTTCGTTGGCGATACATACATCCACATATTTACAAAGTTCGCCCATTACCTTGCCCGCTTTCTCCTTGCTCCACAGCTTGTTTCTATAATTCAAATCACAGCTTACGATAACTCCTTTTTCCTTCGCCTTCCTGCATGCCTCCAGGCAGATTTCCGCCACATTGTCTCCCAGCGCAGGAGTAATTCCCGTGAAGTGAAACCAGTCCGCACCTTCAAAAATCGCATCCCAGTCAAAATCCTCCGCCACTGCTTCGGCGATAGAAGAACCTGCTCTGTCATAAATGACCTTGGAAGGCCTTTGGGAGGCTCCTTTTTCCAGGAAATAGATTCCAACCCTCTTGCCGCCCCTCACGATGTCTGTAGTATCCACACCAAACTGCCGCAGCGAATTGATTCCTGCCTGACCGATTTCATGTGCCGGAAGTTTTGTCACAAAAGAGGAATCCAAACCATAATTTGCAAGGGATACCGCTACATTGGCCTCTCCGCCTCCGTAAGTAGCACCGTAGCTCCCTGCCTGAACGAAGCGGTAATAACCCTCCGGTGCCAATCTTAGCATGATTTCGCCGAAAGTCACTGTTCTTTTACTCATAACCTAAGTATTCTCCCTCCTATTTCTGAATGAGATGCACCGCAAAGCCGCCGATTTCATCCTTTAAGTAGATAGCTTTCATATTTCCCTTTTCATCTCTATTGGCAGTCGCTTCATCGAATATCACGCCCTGTCTCTCCATGTGATAAACAGCTCTTTCTATATAATTCGTACCGATAGCGATATGCCCGTTTGCTCCGAGATACGGAGTCTTCATCACTTCGATTCCTGTTCCTGCAAAGATAGATTTGACCCCTGTCTTTTTCGTCATTCCAAAAATCGTCTCGAAAATTCCTGCCGTATGATCTGCAGCCTTCTCGTCCGTCTCATTGATTCCCACATGCTTAAGCTCAAAGCCCAACATCTTCGTTACGGCTTCCCTGGTCAAAGCCTCGATCTTATCGAAGCTTCCCGCAGATACCAAATCTTTTTTTACCATCCAGCTGCCTCCGCATGCAACGATTTTACCGAAGTCCAGATATTCTTTTAGATTATCCGCCGTAATGCCCCCTGTGGGCATGAATTTCATCTTGCCGTAGGGCGCACTCATCGCCTTGATCATTTCAATTCCGCCTGCTGCCTCCGCGGGAAAGAATTTTACCGTATCGAGCCCCAGCTCGATAGCCGCTTCCACATCGCTTGGATTGGAAGTTCCCGGAATCACAGGAATATTTTTATCTACACAGTAGGAAACCACCTTGGGGTTCAATCCCGGGCTTACGATGAACTTCGCTCCGGCTGAAACGGCGCGGTCTGCCTGCTCTATCGTAAGGACTGTCCCGGCGCCCACCAGCATGTCCGGGAATTCCTTTGCAATGATACGAATGGATTCCTCCGCCGCATCCGTCCGGAATGTTACCTCCGCCACAGGGAGTCCTCCCCTGAACAAAGCCTCGGCAAGGGGCTTCGCATCCCTCTCATCGTCTAAAGCAATCACAGGTACAATACCTATTTTACCAATTTCTTCAATTATCGGATTCATGTGTGAATCGTCCTCCTTTTATACAATTGTACCATATACCTCTATCTGACTCAATGCAGGAAACGGCGAAGGGTCGTCCGCCTTTATCAAATTACCGAGGCGCACCCACGTGACCCGCTTCTTCTCGAATTCCAGAATATGGGGCAGGCTGCTTTTTTCCAAATCCCACTTTATGCTCGTTCCATCGGAAAATGTCAGCGTCACCTGCTTCCACCAGTTATCATGGGGAAAATCAGAACGGGTATATAGAACAATTTTGTCCGTCTCCACCTCATGGCCGAAATCCACACTCATCTGAGCATCCTCCCGCATATTGATGCCCCATGATTCGTAGGGCCATTCTCCATGAGAGCGGTTCTCACATACGCCGTCGATAGCGTTGCGAGCCGCAAAAACAGATTCTCCTCTCGTCTCCACGTTGGCCTGTGCATGAGGGTAACAATTGGTCTCCCCATGCTGGTCGCATACGTTCAGCGCAAGGTTTCTATAGGCCTTTATTTCATCCTCCCTGACTATTCGCGCATATAAATAATGCCTGCTTCCGTAAAATACCTTAGGGGAATAGCAAATCCTTTTTTCCCCGAAGGGAATCTGATAGGACACGTTGTCCGTAATATATACAAAGGCCGGTCCCATAGCATCGTCCACCTGCAGCATCACATGAATATTCTTCTCCGGGGTTTCCAGTACGATTCGATCCCCCTCCGTATATTCCGCGGTGCATACGAGGCTGACGTAGTCCTCCCCGCTGCTTACGCATATGGTCTTTCCTTTTTTATCCAGAACCTTAAGTGCCAGAACTGCCATAGCTTCACCTGATTTAACCTTCCAAAATCTCTTTTACGCAGGCAGCTATCGCATTTTCCCTGCAATTTGTGAAGAAATATTCCCTAAACCGTTCTCCCGACAAGGCCCCTTTCACCAGGTCTCTGTCCAGATTCTTCAAGATCGTTATGATATCCTGATGCGTTATCTTTTTTACCTCATCGAGGATCTTCTTATTTCTCTGTTCGGGAATGACTCTATCCTTCGGATATCCCTGCCCGCTTTCACAGGAAAACAACTTCTCGAAGATATATGCCAGATTCAGTTCCGCACCCCAGCCGAAGCCCTTGGCAAAGGGAAGTGCAATCGCATTGCCGTCATTGATCTGGGCAAACATATATGCATCCGAAGGATCCACGATATGTCCGCACAGCACTCCCGGAAAAGAATTGCAGGCGAGCATAGCTCCTTCTCCCGTACCGCAGCCCGTCACTACGTAGTCTGCTGCTCCCGAATTCAGAAGCACCGATGCAAGAATGCCGTTTTGCACATATGTAAGGGAGTTCACATCCTCCGCACCGTACATGCCGTAATTATATACCTCGTGACCAAGAGGCTCCACCGTCTTTTTCAAAGTATCACAAATCAATTCATTCTTAGCCGCCTGGCTGTTTTCATTTATTAAAGCTATTTTCATTTTACTCCTTTCCATTACTGAGGCTGCTTTCCAATATAAGCAAGAATACCTCCATCCACATAAAGCACATGTCCGTTCACAAAATCAGAAGCATCCGATGCGAGGAATACCGCAGGTCCCTGCAGGTCCTCCGTTTCTCCCCAGCGCGCAGCCGGAGTCTTTGCTATAATGAACTGGTCGAAAGGATGCCTGGAACCATCAGGCTGGATCTCGCGAAGAGGTGCCGTCTGAGGCGTAGCAATATAGCCGGGGCCGATACCGTTGCACTGAATGTTGAATTCACCATATTCGGAAGCGATATTCTTAGTCAGCATCTTCAGTCCTCCCTTGGCTGCCGCATAAGCGGATACCGTTTCACGTCCCAGCTCGCTCATCATAGAGCAGATATTTATAATCTTGCCATGACCTTTTTTGATCATACCGGGAATTACCGCCTTGGAGACAATAAAGGGAGCGTTCAGATCAACATCGATTACCTGACGGAACTGTTCTGCCGTCATATCGCACATAGGAATACGCTTAATGATTCCTGCATTATTAACAAGAATATCTATTATCCCTACTTCCTTCTCGATAAGCGCCGCCATTTCCTGCACCTGCTCTTCGTTCGTCACATCGCATACATAGCCGTGTGCTTTGATTCCTTTTTCCTCATATGCCGCAAGGCCTTTATCCACTAATTCCTGCTTAATATCATTAAATACAATAGTCGCTCCCGCTTCCGAATAAGCGGCGGCAATCGCAAACCCGATTCCGTATGAAGCTCCTGTTATCAATGCAACCTTACCTTCCAGTGAAAATTTATTCATTAATCCACTCATATCCATATCTCCTTTTTTTCTTATTATTCGCTACATTAAATCTTTCATATCTACGCCGTCCATATCGTCAAACGCCTGATTCTCGCCCACCATTCCCCATATAAAGGTATATGCTCTGGAACCGCAGCCGGAATGGATGGACCAGCTCGGGGATATCACCGCCTCTTCGTTTCTCATTACAATATGTCTCGTTTCGCCAGGCTCGCCCATGTAGTGCATAACAAAGGCATCCCGCTGCATTTCAAAATAGAGGTATACCTCCATGCGCCTGTCGTGGGTGTGGCAAGGCATCGTGTTCCATACGCTTCCCGGCTTAAGCCCGGTCATGCCCATAACGAGCTGGCAGCTGTCTACCTGTCCGGGAAGTATGTATTTGCAGATGACTCTATGATTCGCATCCTCCAGGCTGCCTAGTTCTACCTTATTTTCATCCTTCACGATGACCACTCCTTCTTCGGGTTCTCCTTCGAGCTTTATCAATACGGTGGGATAGGATTTATGGGCAGGCGCACTGTTGATATAGAATTTGGTAGGATAGGAGGCATCTTTGCTTTCAAAAGAGATATCCTTTGCTCCCATACCCATGTACATTCCTTCTTTGAAGCCCACCTGATAACTTTTTCCATCAATGACAATCGTTCCTGCACCGCCGATATTGATTACGCCCATTTCCCTTCTTTGAAGAAAATATTCCGCCCGCAGCTCATCCCCTGCCGTCAGCTTAAGCATTTTCGAAACCGGCGTTGCCGCTCCTGTAATGATACGGTCAATATGGCTATATACAAGCTTGATTTCATCTCCCACGAATAAATCCTGAATCAGAAATTCTTCTCTCAGCCTCTGCGTCGTATAGTGCTTCACATCCTTCGGTGAAACCGCCGTTCTAAGTTCCATACCTTTCCCATCCTTCCTATTTTACTTTTTGACTTATAAAATATTTTATAAAATCACATGAACCCTTTTATCTGTTGTGCCTTTATCCTATCATACTATTTATTCCAATTCCTGTTTTATGTTTTCATAAATATTGCAAATATTGAACACACCCTTTATAATAAAGTTTAGAATAAAAAAAACTTGGAAATTCGGGGAAAGTATGGAGATATTATGAAAGAATTTACCTCATGTAAAATGGCAACCCAGCATTGTATTACCAATAAGTATTTTGCTCTTGCACATCTTTACAGCGATGAAAAGACGATGGACATGCACATCCATGACTGCTGTGAAATCTATTATTCCATATCAGGCGGAAAGCAGTTTTTGATCGACAACCGCTTTTATGATATCCGGCCCGGAGATATTTTCTTTATCAATCAATATGAAAGTCATTATTTGACACAGGTGGATACCGGCGAGCATGAGAGAATAGTCATTTCGGTACATCCTGATTATTTGCAGGAGATTTCCTCTGATCAGACCGATCTAAGCTATTGCTTTACTCACAGATTCAAGGGGCTTCCCCACAGACTTCATCTGGATCCGGAGATGAGCAAACGTTTTATTTATTTGATACATAAAATTGCCGATAGCGACGGCTTCGGCTTCGATTTGATGGAACGCGCTGCATTTTCCGACCTCATGGTCTTTCTCAACCGGACTTTCTATGAATCCTGCCATAAGGCGTATACGGAGACAGTTATTACCAATCATGCACAGGTAGACGATATTCTCAACTATATTAACCTGCATATTTCCGAAGATATTACCCTGGAACGGCTTTCCGAATATTTTTATTTAAGTTCCTCTTATCTGTGCCGTATTTTTAAATCCACCACCGGCACCACCATCAACAAATATATTACCGCAAGAAGAATTACTATCGCCAAGGCTCTGCTGAACGAGGGGATCACCGTTATGGAGGCTTGCAGCAAATGCGGCTTCAACGATTACAGCAACTTCTTAAAAGCTTTCACCAAAGCGGTGGGAATATCCCCTAAGAAGTACGCCCAGTTCAATTCTTAGCCTCGACCCTTGAGACGCTGTCCCAGCCGTATTTGGGGAAAATAATGTATTCCAGTATTTTAGAATGGGTAAAAGCAATTACCCCTGCACTGATAAACAATATGGGCCAGAAGACGAATACGCCCAGAGCGATGATGCAGCCGGCAATGACTGCCATGAAAAGCACCCAGGAAAAGTTTTTAAGCATCACCATGAAGGTCATGAAGAACAGGTTCTTAATATCCGTATCCAGACGGGCCGTAAGCGGAGGCATAAGTATGAGCATAAACAAATACAGTATCGCAAATACGAAATACAGCCAGAAGATAAAGGCTGCTCCCTGGAATTGTGCGCGATGCCAGATATATAAGCCTCCTGCGAAGAAAAAGCCGAGCGCAAGCATAATCAGCCACAAGACGGTGGATTGCCTGATGTTTTCCTTAAAGGCCTTCCAATATGACTGGAAGATATAGCTTTCCTCGTTTCGTGCCATTTTCAAGGTTACATAATAGAGCGCGGAGGATGATGCGCCAATCGTCACCACCGGCAGGCTTAAAAATACCCAAAGGAGGGTTAGAAAGAAGATATCGGTCACCTTCCCCATAAATCTCCAAATGGGATTGTCATAATGAAATAAATTCCCCATGCCTATATCCTCCGTTTACCAATATAATAACCAGTCTCTATCAAGCCTCATCAAGGCTTCCATGTAAAAATAATCTCCCCATGAATTACATTCGTCCACTCCGTAATGATTGCACGTATTGTAAGGCGAGCGATTAGAATAGGTACTGTGCAGCACCAGCCCGTTGGAAGACTTGGGATCCTTTACCGCATAATTATCATATATAGACTTTATAAGCTGCATTGCCAGCTTCTTATATACGTCTCTATCCTCTTTATCCATGAATTTGACCATTTCCAGCATACCGCAGACAGCAATAGAAGCTGATGACGAATCCCTCGGCTGGTCATCCCCATCCGTAAATTCCAAATCCCAGAAAGGAACCATATCCTTTGGCAAATGCTCTAAAAAGTACTGTGTTACATTCTTAAATATTCCAATATACTCTCTTCTCTTCGTATATTTATAGGCCAGTGCACTTCCATAGATTCCCCATGCCTGCCCTCTCGCCCATGCGGACCCGTCTCTATAGCCCTGGCAAGTCGATCCATGGTCAGGCGCTCCGGTATTCATATCGAAAAAGAAGGTATGCCACGTGGAATAGTCATTGCGGATCACATTTCGGATTGCTGTATGTATATGCTTTTCAGCAATGTCCCGATATTTCTCGTCCCCGGTTTCCTCCGAAGCCCAATACAGAAGAGGCAGATTCAGCAGACAGTCTATAATCAGCCTATAATTCTCAGGCGCATCCATAGGCCCCCACGCCTGAATGAACTCACCGATCGGATGAAATCTGGTGAGCAACTGATCTGCAGCTTTAATTGCCGCCTCCCTTCCCTTCCTGCTTCCAACCAGCTTATAACCGGCAACGCAGGAGGGCGAATATAGAAAGCCCATGTCGTGGTGATCCACTTCTATTTTATTGTTTATCCTATTCCAAAAACTGTTTATCTGAATCTCTCCGGCTTTCTTCAGCCTCTCATCTCCCGTGTACTCGTAGGCCAGCCATATTTCTCCTGTCCAGAAGCCCGTAGTCCAATAGTTGTTCTCTATGGGCCTGTAAAAATTGTTTTCGCTGTAGGCGTTCTGAAACTTGTCGGTAAATTCGGGCAGATTGCGGATTGTCTGCTCTGAGCAAAACTGAAGCGCTCGTTTTATTTCTTCTCCGGTGATTACCGGCATATTTCCAAATAGCATGCCCTTGCCTCCTTTTAAAATCTTAACCTTTTAATCCGGTGGACGCGACTCCCTCTACAAAGTATTTCTGCAAGCACAAAAATACTATAATAACCGGAATCAAGGATACCACGGAGCCTGCCATAATAAGCCCGTATTCCGCCGAATACTGTCCGATGAACATCTTTAATCCGAGCTGTATCGTCTTCTTTGTCTCTGTTTTTAAGTAAATCAACGGTCCCAGATAGTCGTTCCACGTGTTAACAAAGGTAAAAATAGTGAGCGTGGATAGCGCAGGCTTCGACAGAGGAAGCATTATTTTAAGGTAAATCCGGTATTCGCTCATGCCGTCGATCCTCGCTGCCTCGCATAAATCGTTAGGGATTCCTTCATAAAACTGTTTCATTAGGAATACCCCGAAGGCTGAAAACGCCTGCAGACAAATCATAGCCAGCAGCTTATCGTTGAGCCCCATTCCTCTCATCATAATGAACTGGGGGACCATATATACCTGCCAAGGCATTGCAATCGTGGATATATATGCCAAAAAAAGTACATTTTTATGTTTAAACTCCAACTTCGCAAAAGAATAGGCGGCAAAGCTCGATGTGAGCAATTGTAAAAAGGTGACTACAATCGTTAAAAATATCGTATTCTGAACGAATTGCAAAAGCGGAATCTTTGTCCATATCTTAATATAATTGT